>JAAFHM010000178.1:0-7219 GCA_013298375.1 Ignavibacteria bacterium
AAATGCCATTTGGGGGCGCTGGGATAGAGGAAAAATTATGTCATAATGGAGCAAAGAATGCTTGTTCTGACGCAACCAATGTAAAGAACGAATAAGCGAAACGCAAATTTTTCTTTTTGAAAGAATCGTAAGCTGTTGTTTTGAAAAGAAATACGATGTGTTGCAATTCGTACTGCTCTTTACACAAAAATTTACCGTGGAAAACAGTATTTGTGTTTTAACGCAAAACTGTACCGATAAAATAAATATTTTTTGTATCTGTTTTGGTTGATACGGAAGAGACTATTTTTGCATTGTTGGCAAATAATTTTTTTCATTTTCCACAATTCAGAGGGGTTGTACATGACAACTGTTCTTCAGCGCGATGCAGAAAACATCGGCACTTTAACCGAACTTGTCCAGCGCTATTCGTCGGAATACCTTCAGCGATTGGATGCCGTTCCAACCGACAATGCAGAATCCCTGTTGCCACCGCTCTCTCTGCCGGAAGCGGGATGGGGAGCGGCTTCCGTCGTGAAATACATTCAAGAAAAAATGCAACCGCTCTTTGTTGCCTCGCCCGGCGGACGGTACTGGGGATATGTTACCGGAGGCGTAACTCCGGCGGCGCTTCTAGGCGATTGGATCGTTTCCACGATTGACCAAAACACGCAGAGTTTGAACGGTCCCGGCGATATGTCTGCGCTAGTGGAACAGCAAACAATCACGATGATACGCGAACTCTTTGAACTGCCCGCACACTTCCGGGGCGGTTTTGTTACAGGAGCCACGATGTCGAATTTTACGTGCCTTGCGGTGGCGCGGCAGTGGTCAGGTACGAAAGCAGGTCGAGACGTTGCCAGAGAAGGACTTTCGCAAGTCTTCGGCGATGCACTTCAAAGCCCTATCATTCTCTCGGCTACGCCTCATTCTTCAGCACTGAAGTCTTTATCCATGCTTGGTTTGGGCAGTAGTAATGTTGTGGTCGTGCAAAAACCAATGGGGCGAGAAGCAATGGATATTCAGGATGTGGAGAGACATTTGGCAGCAAATGAGGGAAAGTCAGTAATCGTGATTTCAAGCGGTGGCACGGTCAATACGGTTGATTATGACGATATGCTTGCTTTACGGGAATTGCATCAAAAATACTCGTTCTGGTGGCACATTGATGCTGCTTTTGGCGCATTTGCTGCGTGTTCTCCGGCACACAAGCACCTTTTGGAAGGTTGGGAAGAGGCAGATAGTATCACGGTGGATTGCCACAAGTGGCTGAATGTTCCCTACGACAGCGCAATATTCCTCGTTCACGAGTCTCACGCGCCTCTGCAAATGCAAACCTTCCAAAACTCCAACGCGCCATATTTGGGCAATCCTGCCGATAATTTTTCATACTTGAATTTTGTACCGGAAAATTCTCGTCGCTTTCGTGCGCTTCCGGCATGGTGTACGCTTGTGGCGTATGGCAAAGAGGGTTATCGGGAAATTGTCGAGCGGAATATTGCGTTAGCACAGAACCTTGGAGAGCGCATCAATTCAAGCACGATGTTTGCCTTGCAAGCTCCCGTGCGACTCAACATGGTCTGCTTTTCCGTGAAAGACGCGAATGGCAACGTTTTGGAGAAGGACGCATTGATGCGCTTTTTGGACACCTTGAATCATCGTGGCAGGGTATTTATGACTCCGACGCTTTACAATGGCGTGTGGTGCTTACGTGCGGCACTGGTCAACTGGCAAACCCAGCAAAAAGACCTTGATATTGCATGGAGTGAACTAACGCAGGTTTATCAGGAGTTTGTTGCCAGTTAAAAGCTCTCAGCCGCATCAATCCACGCTTTTGCTTCCCGTGCGGCATAGGAAATAATAACATTTGCTCCGGCACGTTTGAACGCCGTCCACAGTTCCAAATGCCCTTCGGAGCGCTCCAAAAGACCATTGGCAGCCATGAGTTCCAGCGCTGCATACTCGCCGCTCACATGATACACCGCAATCGGCGCAGTAGTTTCTTGGCGAAGACGTGAGACTACATCCAGATACCACGCGGCTGGCTTCACCATCACCATATCTGCGCCCTCAGAGAGGTCGCGGAACGTGGATTGAAGAGCATCGTGGAGATTATCGGGAGAAATTTGGTACGTCGTGCGCCCTTGAAGAGCAATGGCTGACGATGGTGCAGACTTGCAAACATCACGGAAAGGACCGTAGAGTTTGGACGCAAACTTGGCGGAATAACTCATAATTGCCGTGTGGTCGAAACCGTGCGCATCTAGTGTTTGCCGAATGGCGTGGATGCGCCCGTCGGTCATATCGCTTGGCGCAATGCAGTCTGCACCTGCTTCAGCGAGAACACAGGCGTAATCGGCGAGAATCTGCACGGTTTCATCGTTCAGGAGCCGATTTCCTTCGGCATTTATGATACCGCAGTGTCCATGCGCTGTGTAGCTGCATAAACACAGGTCGTTTGCCAGCCAAATATCCGACCCAAAGCGGCTTTTGAGCGTCTGCACGGCGCGGGTAGCAAAATCGAAGCGAAACCCATGCTCTACTTTTTCGGCAGGAACGGGGAAGAGTAGGAATTTACGCACTCCGGCGGCAATATCGCGCTCAACGCTTGCCGAGAGAGTTTCCAGCGTCTCGGAATACACCCCGTTCAAATGCCGCACCGATTCTCGCTCCGTGAGTGTTTCATCAGCAAATATGGGTTGAATAAATTCCGAAGAATGTATTCGCGCCATTTCCACAAGCGAGCGTATATGAGGGTTTGCGCGAAGTCTGCGGAAGGTCGCCGGGTACGCGGGCGGCGTTATTGCTGATTCGTTTACTGATGTTTTTGCCATAACAAAAAGGCTTTAATGCTTGGAACAATAACGGGTTCGATACCGTGTGAGCGGAAAATTGCGGCGGTGCGTCCCGAAGGGCAGATGTGGAGCGCCTTTTCGGATGAAATGTACTCGCGGCAGGCACGATACTGTCCGAAATTTGTCCAAAAAAATGCGTCGTCGGCTTCGCGTAATGCGTCCTTGATGCCTTCGCTGATGTTGTCATGGAGGGTGTACAGCCCCGTTGCCGGAAAGCCGCCCTGAATCCAGTCCTGAGCCGATTCGGTATTGGTCAAAATGCGCATTGAACGTGCGTTCAAGCCCACAAGCGGCGAAGAAAAAACGTTCTCCAAAAATCGGAATCCGAACCCATCCGAGCAGCCTTCCACCCAAACACCACGCTTTGCCAACTCGAACCACGTCCGCGTTCCGGCAGTCCAAACACGCTTTTGCCGTAGTTCTTTCAAAACGGCTTCATTGTGGGCAGCCCTATGATGACTCACAAAAACGGCATTTTCCGCAAGCTCCCAATCCACCGAAACCGCTTCATAGCTAGTCGTAAAAAATTCCTTCATAAAATCGGATGCGGCAAAAATACGCTTCCCCTTCAACGCCTCCGGTGCGCTAAAGCTGATGGCTTCTACACTTTCACCGTTACTGGCTTTTCCGTTTGCTATCAAGACCGCGCTGCCATTTTCTAGCGTCAGATTCACCGCGCCAAAGCGTTGATGGCAGCCACCGCCAAAATCCCGCAATAACCCGCGTTCCACAGCGAGTTCGGATTCTAGGGACGGAGTGCGCAAGCGCTCAATGACAGCAACAGCATCGGCGTTATTCGCCCGTGCTTCGATAATAAGCGCACCTTGTCCGGGAGCGGGCGGACATTCGACAAGCGGCAAAACCATGATGCGGAATGATGCCAGCAGAGCCTTGATGGAATCGTGGTGCTTCGCAGAAGCAAGTAAGCGGTTCAACCCCGCAGCAGCGAGAATAATACCGTCAAACTTCCCCTCCACAAGCTGTCTCAGGCGTGAATCCACGTTGCCGCGCATATTTGCGCAACGCACTCGTGGTGCAGCGTTGGGGTGAAATTCTGTCGGCGCAAGGTGTGGAAGCGCTTTTTGCAAAAATGCTGGCACAAGTTCCATCCGCCGAAGCGAGGACGTACCGAGTGTGAGCGTCTCTTGCCCAGCAAGTTTTTCCAGCGCATTGGGAGCGAACAGCACAACATCGCGCGGGTCGTCGCGCTCGAAGACCGCAGAAACAAAGGCGGGGTCTTCGGTGCGCTCCAAACTGAGGTCTTTAAGGGAATGAACAGCTATATCCGCTTCGCCGGAAAGCAAGTAATCATCAATATCTTTGGTGAAAAAATCTCGCCCTTCCAGCGTATAAAGCGGGTCGGTGGTATTTTTGTCGCCGGCGCTTTCTTTCGTCAAAATACGCAGTTCAGCACTGGGAAAATGCCGCAATATCAGGTCTTTTGCGCGCTCTGCTTGGATAACGGCAAGATTTGATGTTCGGCAAACAATCGTGAGCGGTCGTTGGGTAAAGTGTTTCATGCTGTAAAGATAACCGATGCGAGAGAATCTGCCAAATGGTGCATCTGCTCTTCGGTGTGGCGCAGTGTGATCGTGAGGCGTAAGCACTCCTCGCCACGCCGCACGGTAGGGTAATTGATGGGTTGGACATAAACTCCAAAATCCCTCAGCAACCGCGCGGAAAGAGCTTTGCAGCGCTCGGTGTCGCCGATGACCACAGGAGTAATGTGGGATGGATTTTCGGCAAAAGGGATGTGTTTTACGCGAAGAATCTCGCGCAATCGCGCAACATGGCTTCGGTACAAAGGTCGCAAATGCTTGTTCCGGACAAGGTATTCGATGCTTGCAATGCTTGCCGCGCACAATGCCGGAGGAAGAGAGGTTGTAAAAATAAAACCGGGGGCAAAACTCCGTACAAACTCTGTGATAGAGCGGTTTGCAGCAATGTAGCCGCCAAGTGTGCCGAATGCCTTTGCCAGTGTGCCATTGATGATGTCTATGCCGTCGGCGCAGTTCTGCTCGAATGCCAATCCTTGTCCCGATGCGCCATAGACCCCAACGGCGTGAACTTCGTCCACGTAGAGTAGAGCGTTGTACTCCTTCGCAAGTTCGGCAAAATCTGCAAGCGGGGCAATACTGCCGGACATAGAATACACGGACTCGCAAACGATGATTTTCGGCTGATGGAGGGGAAGCGTCTGCAAGAGTTCTCGTAAGTGTTCTGTACTGTTATGTCGAAAAATACGTTTGGGGCGCTTACTTGCTTGCATTCCGGCGATCATCGAAGCATGATTGCGCTCGTCGGACAAAAACACTCCCTGCTCGAATACTGCGCCAAGCGTTGCCAGCGTGGTTTGATTGGCAAGAAATGCGCTGTTGAAGATGAGAGCGGATTCTTTTTGGTGCAGTTCCGAAAGCGATTCTTCCAAGCGCCGATGATGGATGGTTGTGCCGGAGATATTGCGTGTTCCGCCGCTCCCCAAGCCGCTTTCGGCGATGACTTCTTGCGCCCGTGCCGTCACAATGTCGCTACAACTCATGTTCATATAATCGTTGGAACACCAATTCACGGCGCTTCGCTGCATTCCATCGGTATCGTGAAATTCAACAACGGGGAAGAGCGCGGCTGATTTTTGGAGCGTAAGAAATGTGCGATAGTTACCGTCTGCCTTCAGAAGTTCGGTGCGTTCCGCAAAGAAATCGTTGTAGAATGAGGTCATTGACTATGAAGAAGGTATCGTGGGGGCGCTTTTATACTAGGTGTAAGCGCTTCCTACAAATCTACAACAAATTGGACATTTTTCGATTGATGTGGTGCTTTGTATGGTCAAACGCTGATTTTACTTTTCAAAAACGAAGATTTTTTGTTAGGTTACTGCTCCACAGATCCATTGTTGACTTTTACGAGGAAGAAAACGTGATGGATGAATTACAAAATACCATACGCTATCATATCAACCGCTTTATCTTCGACCACGGCTTCGCGCCGTCGGTTGCTGTGCTTTCGCGCTTGCTTGCTCTGGACGAAAAAGTCATTCAAGATGGCTTAATTGCGTTAGCAGAGAACCACGCACTTGTTTTGCATCCTCATAGTTTCGATATCTGGGTAGCACATCCTTTTGCCCTGTTTCCTACGCTATTTTGGGTAAAAACTGCTGATAAACACTGGTGGGGGAACTGCCCATGGTGTTCTTTTGGTATTGCCAGTTTAGCAGCGTCGGATACCGATATTTTTACGAAACTCAAAGGACAGCAAGAGCCTCTTACGATTGAAATTAGAAATGGTGCCGTGGTGCAAAAAGATTATGTTGTTCATTTTCCTATTCCTGCAAAGCAATTTTGGGATAATGTCCTCTACACTTGTTCGATGATGGTAATTTTTCGGAATGAGCATGAAATTGACGAATGGTGCCGCCAGCATAATAAGCCCAAAGGAGAAATATTGCCCATAGAGCAGGTGTGGCAATTAGCGCAAATTTGGTACGGTAATTATCTGGACACCAATTTTCAGCGCAAGACCAAAGAAATTGCTCAAGAGATGTTTCAGCAAGTTGGTCTTACGTCAACGTTTTGGGAATTGTGAGATATTCCATGTACAAGGGGGTTTCACGCCCACAAATGCGCATACTTCAGCCCCGTTCCGGTATTGAAAAGGACAACACGTTCATCCGCTTTTATCCAACCACTTCCCAGCAGTTCCACTTGCGCCGCCAAGCACGCGCCGCCTTCGGGAGCAGGAAATATACCCGTCTGGCGGGCAATCATGTTGGAATAGTCCATCATTGCTTCGTCGGTAACGGCAAGTGCTGTTCCGTTGCTTTCTTTGATAGCACGAATCATCAAAAAATCTCCGACGGCAACAGGAACGCGCAGCCCATCGGCAATTGTTTTTGCGCCTTCCCACAAAGGTGCGTGTTCCTTTCCTTCGTGGAATGCTTTGATAATCGGCGCACAGCCTGTGCTTTGGACGCAAACCATTCGCGGGCGCTTGATTCCACGCGGCAGTAAGCCCAAGCCCTCCATTTCCTCGAATGCCTTCCACAGCCCAATCAAGCCCGTTCCACCGCCTGCGGGATAGATAATCACGTCCGGCAGCGTCCAATCAAGCTGTTCGGCGAGTTCGTAGCCCATGGTCTTTTTACCTTCCAGTCTATACGGCTCTTTAAGAGTGCTGACATCGAACCAGCCGTGTTGTTGTGCGCCTTCGCGGACTTTTGCTCCACAATCATTGATTAGCCCATTGACAAGCGTAAGATTTGCGCCAAAGGCATTGCATTCGGCTCGAAAGGCAAGCGGTACGTCGGCGGGCATAAACACGTGTGCGGGTAGTCCTGCGGCGGCGGCGTAAGCGCTCATAGCACCTCCGGCATTTCCGGCACTTGGGAT
>JAAFHM010000178.1:7229-9097 GCA_013298375.1 Ignavibacteria bacterium
GGCAACGGCTTGACCACGTGCTTTGAAACTTCCGGTGGGATTTGGCGATTCGTCTTTAATGAGCGTTTGGGCGCATCCAATCTGTTTTCCTAGTCGCTCTACATGAACAAGCGGTGTCCAGCCTTCGCCTAGAGCAATAATATTTTCACGCTTGCGCACGGGCAAAACCTCTTCGTAACGCCATAAATCATGCCGACGATTCTTGAGACTTTCGCGTGTCAGTGTTTGTGCGGCTTTCTGAAGGTCGTAGCGGGCAAGAAGTGGGCGTTGGGCATTCGGGGAGAGATTCCAGAGTTGGTCGGCTTCGTAGCGCTCGCCCGTCATGCTGCATTCGAGATGTGTGAGGGTTGATGAGGTGTTCATGGTATAGAAAAAATAAGGAATGATAGAGGTAAACTAATGAGTATCGTCGGTGCTTGTGTTTTCAAGGTGCTTACCTTTGCGTAAATTTAACACAAATCCGAGCGCAAACGTCGCCAACACCGCCAGTGATTCTTTCGGGCGCTCCATAACAACCGAAGCCGCCATCCAAAAGCTAATTGCGGCGAAAATAAGCGGTGTGACGGGATAGCCCCAAACCTTGTAGGGGCGCGGCAAATTGGGGTACTTCCTTCGTAAAATAATAACTCCCACCACCGCCAACATATTAAATACATTCAGCAAAAAGCCCGTGTAAATCAAAATGGCTTCAAAGCTGGATGTGAGAACAATCGTAACGGCGATAGCGGCTTGCAGCCAGAATGCGCGAACCGCCACGCCGTGCTTATTTTTTACAGCAGCAAAGCGGAAAAGCGCATAATCTTCACCCATAACATTCCAAACACGCGGTCCCAAGACGCTATACGAACTCACGCTTGCCAGCAGTACCAAAGCAATGAGAGCGCTCATGACGACGGCACTTTGCTCACCAAAGATTCCCTGTGCGGCAATATACCCAACATCAAGTTTACCCGACAAGGCTTGCAAAGGCGCTGCTTTCAAAAAAGCGTAGTTCAGCACGACGTACAGCACCGTTACGACGACAACACCTGTAATGACCGAGCGCGGTAGCGTTTTTTGTACATCCTTGATTTCGTCAATCACATAGACCGACGTATTCCATCCCAGAAAAGCATACGACACATAGACAAACGAAACGGCATACGCCGGAGTAAGTAAAAGCGACCAATCCTGAGCCGTGAACACGAGTGATGGTGCGGGTGTCGGGGCAAAAAATGCTGCGGCAATAAAAACGAGAATGAGCGTGATATTGAAGTACGTTACGCCGCTATGAAGTACCGAGCCGACACGCACATTGACGCTGTGCATAATCGTTGTGAGCAGTATCACGCCGACCGAAAAAATGGGTTCGGGCAGAGGCACGAGGTTTTGTGTGTATTTCCCAAAAGCAACGGCGGAAAGCGCAATCGGCGCCGCCAAACCTGCCACAAGCGTTGCCAAACCAGCAATAAAGCCAAGTGTCGGGGTGTAAATCGTTGTGAGTAGGTGATATTCTCCGCCGGAACGGGGGTGCGCCGCGCCAAGTTCCGCGTACGCCAGCGCACCCGTCAGCGAAGCCACTCCGCCCACAATCCACAACAGCAAGACCGCAGGAACAGACGGAATCGCTTTGATTTGCATACCAAGCGAGGTGAATACGCCAGTTCCAATCATGGCGGCAATGACGAAGGCAGTGGTTTGGGGGAAATTGAAGACGCGAGATTTCATGTTTTTTGAGGGAATAGAAAGAATAGTTTACCGAACAGTACTATGCTTCCGACTATACCCAAAATAGATCGCCAAGCCAATCGCCAGCCAAATAATCAGCCGCAACCACGTATCGGCGGGCAGCGCAGCCATCATCACGCCACAGGAAATAATGCCCAAAA
>JAAFHM010000406.1 GCA_013298375.1 Ignavibacteria bacterium
CGTTTTTACGCAATGATGCCAGCGCCCGCGCTGCTGCTCTTGCTGGTTCGTTTGTGGCTATCCACGACGACCCCGTTTCGCTCTTCTACAATCCCGCCGGAATTGCTTCGGCAGAGGACAATCAACTGAGTGTAACATTCTTCAAGCACGTGCAGGACATCAATTCGGGCTTTATTGTCTATAACACATCGCTCCAAACACTTGGCGTACAGTCTAGCTCCCCAGCCGCAAAAGGCTCCGTTGCGTTGGGGGCGAATTATGTGAATTATGGCTCGTTTCAACGTCTCGACCGCAATGGCACGGTCTCTGGCGCTTCTTTTGGTGGAGGCGATATAGCGATTTCACTCGGCTATGCAAACGAACTGGATTCTAATTGGTTCTATGGCGTTGCCGTAAAATATGTGAACAACAGGCTGGATAACGTGTCGGCAGGTGCTGTGGCGGTGGACGCAGGGATGCTGTATCGGATTCCGAAGGCAAACACGAATATCGGGCTTTCCGTATTGAATGCTGGGGTGCAGGTCGCAACGGTGAAAGGCGCACAGGAAGCACTGCCTCTGGATGTACGCTTGGGTGTCAATCATCGTCTGCGAGGACTCCCACTCTTGCTGAATCTTACGCTGACGCGGCTTGCTGACAATGTTCCCGTCTTTACTGACCGTTTTCTCAATTTTGCGATTGGTGGAGAGTTTTATTTTGGCAGTGCGGTGCGGGTGCGTCTTGGTTACGACAATCAACGCCGACGCGAGATTGCGGCGGATGCGCAACCACGTTTGGCTGGTTTTTCGGGCGGAGTTGGTATCGTTCTCGAAAAATTTTCGATTGATTATGCGCTGGTAGCTTTGGGAATTCCAGGCGATGTTCACCGCGTATCGCTGAATGTTCGCTTGTAAACCAGCCTGTTTTTTTATCGTGAATTCAAGTTGTAAGTGCGAAAGTTATTCAACAGAGAATTGGTGCGGTGCTGAGAGAATATTATTTTGCCGATATGCGAAAATGCTCTCAACTTTCACGCAGAGTAAACTTAGTTGTTTCTGTCCGCCAAGCCAGTATCAAAGCCAAATACGAAAATTGCTTTTCGCACTAACAACTTGAATTCGCCAAATATGTTCCGGGCGTAAAATCGGAAATATCGCCCAAATAATTCCACATCGGGTTGTAGAAAAAAGGATATTCCTGACCTTTGACAATGCGGCTTTCTTGCCATACTGTTGTTCTATCCATGACAGCGTGAAATCCGCTTGCGTCCACAAGCCCTGATTCAAACGGGTTCATATTGAAATCGCCAATGACTATGGTGTTTGTATCATGGTCATTCTCTGCATTCCTTATCTGTACAGCATGATCTATTGCTTCAGAATGCTGGTCTTGCCCGGATGTACGGAGTTTGCTTGCTAAATGAACTGCCGTTAGTGTAAATGCGGGGCGTTCTGGTAATGTAACTCTCCGTATCGTCATATAGCCGCTTGGAGCGTCAAGTATCGGCTTGACAAATTTTTGGCTGAAGCGCGTAAAAATGTCAAGCCAAGTTTCTTCGTATGAAGGGCAATACTCAAACTGCTCACTGCCAATAGAGTTCACAGCCCGCATAATATCAAGCCTGTTTGTGCATTCAGCCAGAATGAGAATATCCACATTTTGTTCGTCAGCGAGTGTAGCAACAGCGCTGGACAGATTCTTTCCGGCAGTATTCCAAAAAAGTAATGTAACATTACGCCTTTTTCAACCCCGCAAATACCTCCAACACCGCATCCACACTCATCGCACCCTTGTCCCCAACGCCATGTTCACGCACAGCGATCGCCGAGTGAAAGGGTGCTTTAGTGATGCTTGGTGAAGGGCAAGATCCAGTCAGGTTGTTGAAGCCAAAAATCACGAATTTTTTCAAAATGGGTGATACGCTCCGTGATTTTGCTAATTTCTCGGGGATAAAATTCAAAGAGCCTGTCACATAATTCCAACATCCATTTTTTACGAGGATACTGCTCTTGAATAGTGAGGCGATTTGCGTTGGCTATCTGAATTTGCCCCCAACCCAGCGCCCCAAGTGTGAGGCAGTTCCAGCCCAAAAACTCAATCGGAATGAAATGCACTGGTTTTCATCATTCCATCATTTCAAATAGTGTTGAAACATTGCTATTATCCATAGCAAGTGTTACTGTTTGTCGAGACTTGGGCTGTGCTGCCAGCGAATTCCTTTCCCAAAACACACCATCAGCAAAGCCTTGTATGGATGGGTCAAGTTCCGCATTAGCAAGCCGCTTCAATGCCCACAAGCAGTATTCTTCCTCTTGTTCAATCGCCACAAATCGTCGTCCCAGCTTTTTCGCCACTACTGCCGTTGTGCCAGAGCCAGCAAATGGGTCAAGTACCACGTCGCCCGCATTACTACTCGCTAAAAGCAGTTTTGCGATGAGTTTTTCGGGCTTTTGTGTTGGATGGTCCGTGTTCTCAGGCATTGACCAAAAGGGAACGCTGATGTCCGTCCAAAGGTTCGAGGGTGCGGTGTCACGGAATTTGCCATCATCCGTTTCCTGCCAATCTTTCGGCGCACCGTTCTCGCGGTATGGTGCAATAACTCGCCTCCGAAGCCGCACCGAATCTGCATTGTAGGTATATTCATTAGATTTGGTGCAAAACCAAATATCTTCCGAGCAGTTTTTCCAATTTGCCTTTGCACCTCGTCCCTTCTCGCGTTCCCACGTGATGCGGTTGCGAATGTGCAGATATTTTTCCGCAACCGCAACAATACTTGCCGACGACTGCCAATCACCGCAAATATACACGCTTGCCGTCGGCTTCAAAAGCCGCATCATTTGCCCGAACCATGATTCCATCCATGCCGTATATTCCGCATCATTCCTTGCGCGGAAGGTTGTGCCGTTGAATGATTTTGTGAGATTATACGGTGGGTCGAGAATAAGCACATCTACAAAGCCCGAAGGCAAGTGCGGCAGCGTAGTTTGGCAATCTTGACAATAGATTTTGTCAAGCAAATTTGCTACTGACTCTGCTTGGGAGAGGTTGTACAGCATGGATTTGAGCGATCCACGTTCTTTCTCGTTCACAACAAGTGTGCGGTTCATGGGCGCACGAGATTTGGTAATCATCATTTTAGGCATTTTTTAACCCCGCAAATACCTCCAAAACCGCCTCCACGCTCATTGCGCCTTTATCTCCAACACCATGCTCGCGCACAGCCACCTGCCCCGATTCCACCTCTTTTTTGCCAATCACCAGCGCAAATGGTACTTTTTTCTGCTCCGATTCCGCAATTTTCCGATTCACTTTTTCGGCGCGGTCGTCCAATTTTGCTCGGTAGCCTAAATCGGTCAAACGCTTGGTCAGTTCTTGCGCGTAGGGGATTTGGTCGTCTGTAATCGGCAGAACACTCACCTGCACGGGCGCAATCCAGAACGGGAAATTTCCGGCATAATGCTCAATCAAAATGCTCAAAAACCGCTCCATTGAGCCAAACGGCGCACGGTGGATAATCACGGGGCGGTGTTTGGCGTTGTCGTTACCAACATATTCTAACTCAAAGCGTTCCGGCATAACGTAATCAACCTGTACCGTGCCAAGCTGCCATTTGCGTCCGATGGCATCGCGGACGATGAAGTCAAATTTCGGTCCGTAAAATGCCGCTTCGCCAATGCCGATGAAATAATCCAAGCCCATTTCTTCGGCTACTTCTTGGATTTCGCGCTCTGCTTGATCCCACATTGCATCGTCGCCAGCGTACTTTTCCTTGTTTGCGGGGTCGCGGAAGGACAGGCGTGTTTTTACTTCCATACCGAAGGTCTTAAACACAAGCTGCGTGAGGTCAATTGCATTGACAAGCTCTGCTTTGAGCTGCTCGTGGGTGCAGTAGATGTGCGCGTCATCTTGTGTGAAACCGCGTACACGGCTTAGTCCGCTCAATTCGCCCGACTGCTCATAGCGATAGACCGAGCCAAACTCTGCAAGACGAATCGGCAAATCGCGGTAACTGTGCGGCTTGGAGGAATACACTTGATGGTGATGCGGGCAGTTCATAGGTTTGAGCAAATACTCTTCCTCGCGCCCAGTTTCGTCGGTGAATTTGATGGGCGGAAACATCCCGTCTGCATAGTACGGATAATGCCCCGAAGTGCGGTACATATTGAGATTGCCGATGTGTGGCGTGATCACTTCTTGATAGCCGCGTTTGATAAGCTCGTTACGCAAAAATTCTTCCAGCAAACGGCGCACCAGCGTGCCATTCGGAAGCCAGACGGGAAGCCCACCGCCGATGGTTTGCGAAATCATAAAGAGTTCCAGCTCTTTGCCCAATTTGCGGTGGTCGCGTTTTTCTGCTTCTTCGCGCATTTTGATGAAATCTTCCAGCATTTGCTTTTTCGGAAATGCAATGCCGTAGATGCGTGTCAAAACCTGACGATTCGAGTCGCCACGCCAGTACGCACCAGCAATGGAGAGGAGTTTGGGGAATTTCAGAAAGCCCGTCGAAGGAACGTGCGTTCCACGGCACAAATCCGTGAATGCGCCTTGTTTGTAGAGCGTGATCGACTGCCCTTTGAAGCCTTCCAAGAGTTCCAATTTGTACTGGTCGCCTTTTTCTTGGAAGTATTTCACGGCATCGTCCCACGAG
>JAAFHM010000626.1 GCA_013298375.1 Ignavibacteria bacterium
TGTCTAATGGCAATAAAAAAGCACTTATATTGTCTTTTTGGGTTGATATTAGACAAAATAGGTGCTACAATTCAGAACTCAAAGCATATCAAGAAGAGCGAGGTCTTATTTCACGATAGATGGCGAGGGGTGTTATTTTGATTCCGTCAGACGGTATGAACAATGTTGAAAATATATCAGCTAACTGCACCAATGCCTTGAGATAGGTTGTAGATTGAGGAGTCTCAATGTTTTTTGCTTCTTCTTTAATAGCAATGATTGTCACGTCTGGCAAGCCAAAACTTCCATACTTAAAAGTAAAATTCGATGATGGCTCTTCCAAATATTCTGCTTTGGGGACACCGACAAGCAACCCTTGATTAGATTGCAAAAAGAGCATCGGGTGAGAAGGGAGCTGTGGCAAACTCTCACGAAAGGCATTCTTAAACTCTTCTTCACTTATTGAGCTTCTCAACTCTTCGTCTACAATTTTTTCATAACTCAAGACAGAATCACTTTTTCCAAGTAACAACGTTAATGCAAAATCTCCACTTTTGAATAATGCACTATCAATTAGTAGCAACGTACCTTGCACCTTTATTAGCTCACCGTTCTTTGCATTAACAATATCAGTATTAAATCCCAAATCGCTACTAAGAAAAGAAAGCGTGTCAGAAACTAACATATCATGGGGGTCAATCGTTTGCTTACTTTGCTCGTTTTGCTTGGAAGAAAATTGCGCATCGCCCTTTGCTCCCAGAATCTGAGGGCTGCCAACATTCATAGAACCAGAACTCGCTTTTTGCGATTCAAGACCTTTTGTTTGTTCTACACCTAAAAGTTTGCCGCTGTATCGCTGGGCATAATATGAAGCAAGGCGCGAGTAGTCACGATAAAGAAAATCAAAAATTGCCTGAGGTTTTTCTGCCATTGCTGTCTATAAAAGTACGGATTTGAGTTTGATTTTTATCAAAGCGGGCATTGCTTTGTTCAATGTTCTTGAAGGTTTCGCGTACAAATTCCTTGCGATCCTCAACAAGAGGGCTTACCGATACCTCATCGGGCTTTGTAAGAGGTTTTGATTGAGTTTCCGAAGATATATTCGGTTCCATAATAAATACAATCAAATTTGGGAGGGCAGGATTATACTTCAAACATAACTGTTTAGTTATAATTGTGCTAGAAAATTATTGGGATATTGCAGCACTTGAAATAAAAAAGATACAGCTACAGGTGGGCTTCTTCACTACTCCACATACCGCACCGACTGACAAAGCGCATCGGCAAAACGATAAATATCACTCAGACCTTGTATCTCCACCTTCCGCTCTGCGCCTTTGTCCATCAAGCCAAGATACTTTTTATCTTTGTTGAAGTACAAGCGGCACACCGTTCTTTTGGAGTTTGCATCCAGATTTATCGCAAAATACGAAAGCGTGTCCTTGTAGGTGACCCGCTCCGGCGAAATAATTACCCGCAAAATGCCTTTGACGATATAAAAACCCTCCAATTCCTCGGCAGTCGTCACGATTTCTTTCCCTGTGTCCGCATCGCTACCCGTTTGAATGACGACATCCGCCGTTGTCGTGTCGGTAGAAAGGCTCGAATTATGAGCCGCAATGTTCATTGCCTTCACGACTTGACTCACACGGTCGCTGATAAATGTCTGAAATGCCTTCCGAACCATTGGGCGAAATTGCTCCACGACCTTTGCCGTTTTTCGTCCCGGAAAAACAACACCCGCGACGTGGGCAACAAATTCGTCCGACGGAGTATCAATTTGCGCAAACAAATATTGCCGCATCCCTTCGATGTACTTGATTTCTATTGCGGCTTTGGCGGCATCGTCCAAATCAAAGTGGTCTTTGGAAAATCGCTGAATGCGCGTTAGCAACTCCTCGTCGTTCAGACTTATGCTCAAAAGGTCAAACTCCAAAAATGGCTTCATGTCCATTTTGTTGACTTCTTCGGTGTCAGAGTAGAATTTATACACGATTCCGTTGGTCAAAATGCCAATACGAGCAGGGGTTACAGTAAAATAACGGAATAGTTGTGCGGCATTCTCTAGCGTCAAGTGTTCGTTCAATCCCTTACACTCAATAATTATCACAGGATTCCCGTTTTGAACAATCGCGTAATCAACCTTTTCGCCTTTTTTTGTCCCTACATCGGCGTTAAACTCTGGTATCACCTCCAACGGATTGAAAACATTGTAGCCTAACACCCCATGCACAAACGGCAGAATAAATGCCGTCTTCGCCGCCTCCTCTGTCAAAATATCCTTCTGAAATTCCTTCACGTGTCGTATCACATCCTCCAATCGTTCACGGATGACTGCTATCGTCGTCTTTGCTGCTGCACCTTTGCTGTCGGGGGTGATCGTCATGGCTAGGGGAGGGAATGGGGGTGGAAATTAATTGGTGATTTCTTTTTCGATGATGGTTACAGGCGCTCCACAGACTTTTTCAAGTCCTCTTCTTACGCTCCAATACCACTGAATATCTTTTGCTGTCGAGTCGTTTGCATAGACTTCGGCGGAATACAGCACAGCACCAAAAGCATTCTTGCTGACAATTCTACGCTTTGCCATAGCCGTAAGTTTGCCGTTATCGTGCTTAAATGTCCAAGTATTCTGTGTTTCTGCGCCACTCATCAAATCAAAAACAGGGTTAGTTTCTGCTTGCATATAGCCCAATTTCATGTCGCTAGCTTTCAAGCTAAAGCCTTCGGAAAGGCACAGCGCCGAAAGACTTCTGAATAGCTCTTCTGTACTGGGTTTACAATCGGATGTGATTTGATACATTTTAGGCGCGGAACACGCAGTCAAGATAAGGGCGCAAGCAGCAAGGCGGATAAAAGGTTTGAAAAATCTCATAGGTATCTCTGATTGTACAGCAAAATGGAATTCCGGCAAATATACAAAATCACAA
>JAAFHM010000146.1 GCA_013298375.1 Ignavibacteria bacterium
TCGCGCAAGGAAAAATCAAAAAAAAACGTCTCTATGGTGCAAGCACAATCACTATGCAAACCGCAAAAAATGCCTTTCTTTTCCCCTCGCGTACCTATCTCCGCAAAGCATTTGAAGCGTATTTCACCTATTTGATAGAATTTTTTTGGGGCAAACGGCGTATTTTGGAAGTGTACTTAAATGTTATTGAGATGGGCAGTGGTGTGTATGGCGTGGAAGCCGCTTCGCAGCACTATTTCGGAAAATCTGCCGCTCAGTTGTCCCCGCGCGAAGCCGCTCTTATCGCTGCGGTTCTGCCGAATCCACGCAAATGGTCGCCTGCCAAGCCTTCCGGCTACATCCAACGGAAAGCCTCCACGATTCAAGCGCGTTCTGCGGGCGTGGCGCTACCGTAAGACAACGCATGATTTTCCTCAAACAACAATATCATGGGCAATATCATCAAAAAACTTGACAAATATATTCTCCGTCAACTTGTTTCGACCGTTTTATTCAGCATTATAGGGCTGTGTGTCCTCTTTGTGGTGGTGCATTTACTGGAGAATTTAGATGGTTTTTTGGATAGGAAAACGCCGCCAAAACTTATTGCTCTTTTTTATCTGAATTATCTGCCCGAAATCATTAAGCTCATCACGCCAATAGCCATGCTGCTTTCGAGCCTTTTTACGATGGGACGATTTTCGCAGCAAAATGAATTAACGGCTATGAAAGCAGGTGGAATGAGCCTTTACCGCATCATGCTTCCGGTATTGTTATTTGGAATCGTGCTTTCGGCGGGACAGTTCTATTTTGATGGGTGGGTTGTTCCTCGTGCAAACCGCTTCAAAGCTGAGTTTGAGCGAAAGTACATGGGCAAAGGGCGCGTAGAAACATCGCTCTACAACGTTTACGTGCGCGACACACCGACACGCAACCTCATTATCCGTTTCTACGACGACCAAAGCAAGACTGGTTCAGGTTTTACGCTGGAGGAATATTCTTCCGAGCAGATTCCTCGCATCTTGAAGCGCATTGACGCGGGGAATTTCTCCTACGATACGGTCAAAAACGTATGGCAACTGGGCAACGTCTTTGAACACCGCTTCCAGACTGATTTTCAAGCCCGTCCTGAAGTACGCATTTCTCCTATTTCCAACCTCAGCATCAATACCACACCTCGAATGTTGATGCAGTTCCAGCGCAATACGAGCGAACTCACCTTTCCCGAACTCAAAGAGTACATTGATGCTTCGGAGCGCGGCGGCAAGGATGTGCGGCAACAGCGTATTGCATTTTGGGGTGAATATGCTCTGCCGTGGGCAAATTTTATCGTTATGCTTTTTGGTGTTCCCATCTCCGGCGGACAGCGCAAGGCGGGATTAGCACTGGAAATAACAATGGCAATGGTGATTGCATTTGTCTATGTGGCTTCTATTCGCATTGGTCAGACACTTGGTTTAGCGGGCGATGTGCCGCCAATGCTTGCGGCTGCGGCTCCGCATCTGCTCTTCTTTCTGCTGGGATGTGTAAACATTGTGCGGGCGAGAACCTGAGGGATGCTCAAAAAATACGCAGACAAGATTCCCTCCGACAGACTCCAGCTGAAGAATGCTTCAAACCCCATGCTGAAATTATCGAAGCATTGCCACGAAACTTATTGGATAGACATTATTTGAGCCGAGAACTCCGAAAGTTTTGTGTGAGTGGTACGGGTTTTTCGGTCAGGCTTGAGCATTTTACCATTGTTGCCGTTTTTCCTTGCAAATCGTTGGTGAACTCACTATCATTGCAAGAGACTTTTTACGTTGTTACGCGCCTCTCACCGTTATCAAGGACATTGTTATGGGTACACATGGTTTTGAAGATGATGATTTCGAGTTCGACAAGCCGCACTGGAACAAGAAGGAAATGGACGAGCAGATTCGCCGTTTCCGCGAAGCAATGCGTGGCGACGATTCTCGTAGCCAAACGCCCAGCACGGCGGCATTGGAGGAACTTGTCTTGTACTGCCTAGAAACAGAAAAATTCGACGACGCGCTCAATTTTGCCAATCTTTTGCTTGAATCTATGCCGTATTCCGGCGAAGCGTGGCAGAAAAAAGGAATCACACTCAGTGCGTTGGGGCGCTATGCCGAAGCACTGGAGGCACTCGACCACGCTCTGGCACTTGATCCTGCCGATGTTGAGACCCACATCAACCGCGCATGGGCGCTCGACGGCTTAGAGCGCTACGATGAGGCAATGGAGACCATAGAGCAGTCACTCATGTACGAAGCCGATAACGAAGAAGCGCTTTTTATGAAAGCAACGCTCTTGGAGCGCTATGAAAAATATGACGAAGCAATCAAATTATTCCAATACCTGCTCCATTCCGAGCGTCTTGCCAAAGATGCGTGGTACGAATTAGGCTACTGCTACGATTTTCTCGGGCAGCCGGACAAAGCGCTTGAAGCATACAATAAGCATATTGATATGCACCCTTACAACTACAACGCATGGTATAATTGCGGTGTGGTCTATAGCAAACAAGAGCAGTATTATCAAGCTGTTGAATGTTACGACATGGCGATTGCTATCAAGGAAGATTTTGCCTCTGCGTGGTACAATCGTGGCAATGCCTACGCTTCACTCCATCGCATCAAGGAGGCTATTGAAAGCTATCAAGAAGCCCTAAAACACGAGCCAAATGATGTTCCAACGCTGTATAATCTTGGAAACGCCTATCAGGAAATCGGCGAGTTTCTCACAGCAATTGAACTCTACACCCGTGCGTTGCGGCAGGATGCCAAATATGCTGATGCCTATTTTGCACGCGGGTCGTGCTACGATGCGCTTGAACAGTATCAATCGGCGTTGATCGATTACAACACGGCACTCGAAATGAACCCAACATACGCCGATCTCTGGTACGCCAAAGCCGACCTGCTCTACAATACCGACAAGGTTGAAGAATCCTTCAAATGCTATCGCCGCGCTTTAGAACTTAATCCCAAAGACCACGAATGTTGGTTTGATTTTGGCGATACGGCACTGCATTTGGGCAATATCCCCGCCGCAATTTATGCCTTTCAACAGGTGATTGCGCTTGCCCCCGAATGGGCAGAAGGGTACTATGCGTTAGCAAAAATTTATGCGGCAGAAGATAGAATTGATGATGCGGCAAAACTGCTGGCAACGGCATTAAAACTTGAACCCAAGATGGAAAGCGTCTATGAGGTTGATTTTATGATGTTTCTCAGTGATGATAAAGTGCGCCGTCTTATCCACGCAGTGATGAGGCTTCTTGCATAGTTCGGCACATTCTTCGTGTGTACTGTTTTTCCCACTCCTCAGCCTTTTTCTTTCGCCCATGCTTGTTCTGAAACATCTCTCGGCAATACGATTCGCACTTATTGCGATTCTGAGCATTGTTCTTGCAATCTCGCCATTATCGCTTGCCGCTCAAAAAGCCGATTCCACCAAATCCAGTAGCAAAAAAGCGTCTGAAAAAACACGCCCCATTCTCGAAAAACCTAAAGAGTTTACGCCGCAGCAAATCATCACCGCCGATACAACTACTGCACCCGTGCAGGATTCATCGGCTCTTGGCACGACACCGCCGGGAGAATACCCCTTCACCCCGACGCAAGACCGTGCTTTCTACGAAGCCTTGCGGTTTGATATTTCGCCCCGTGTCCGTTTTCAGTTTGCCGCAAGGCAATTCTCCATGATGTGGCTTGCAGCGCAAGAAGCCCGCAAATACACCCCCCAAGAAGCTGCCATTGCTGCTATGACCTCCATTGACCCACGCGCTTTTGTGCCAACGGCAAAAGAACAGACGTTCTATAATTACGGTATTGCCCAATCGTTTACCATTCCCGGCGTTTATGATCCCTTTGCACGGTACGGCGGATTGCCGGGTGTAGGTGGTTCGGGCATTAGCATTCCGCTTTCGCTCATTGGTTCGCTATTGGGCTTAACGGAGGATGTTTCTGCCACAATTCGCTACACGGTCGAACAGCCGGCGGAGGTGGAAATCATGATTTATTCGATTCAGGCAATTGGTATTGCGCGGATACTGAAAGCGCCGCAAAATGCGGGTGGATACTCAATTACATGGAATCTCAAGAATGATGCTGGCTTGCCCGTGCCTCGCGGGGACTATATCGCCGAAGTGCGTATCGGCAATGGCGCATTTGTGCGCAAACGAATTCGGGTGGGGTGAGTTCACAGCGTTTGTAGAGGTAAGTATCTGTTCTACACTTCCAAAAAAGCTAGAGCGGGCAGTTGTGCGGGCGGATTCGCTTTTTAAGCGGGTTGTCCGCTTTTTTATTTCTCCGACAACCAGACCAAGCCTTTTTTGAGGGAATTTACCAAAAAACAACGTTCCGATACATTTTCAAACTTTTTTTCTGTAAATTACGCGCCAGAGAAAAAATTCATGTTGTGTTCACCTTGTTAGATTATTCCTACGGAGACCATTATGGCTAAAGCGTCCGCGTCGAAAGCGAAAAGCGCCAAAGAAAAAAGCGCGTCGAAGAAAAACTCATCACCACGTGCTGCCCAGAAAGGCACAAAAGCCGCCCCTGCAAAAAAAACGGTAGCAAAAACAAGCAAAGCACCAAGCACCAAAATTGCTGCTAAACATAGTGCCGAGAAACCCGCCGAGCGAGGAGCATCAACGCTTGTCGAGGCATACATGGGCAAAAAGACCCAACTCAAAGTTGGCAATAAAATTCACCGCACAAAGATTCTCTGTACCTTCGGACCTGCAATCGCCTCGAAAGAGAAAGTAAAACAACTCATTGAAGTTGGCGCAACGGCGTTTCGCCTCAATATGTCGCACGGTTCACACGAAGTCCATTTGCAAGCGATGGAAATTATTCGTGCCGTCGAAAAAGAACTCGGTATTCATATTCCGATTCTTGCCGACGTGCAAGGTCCGAAGCTGCGTGTGGGCGATTTAACGAGTGGCGCAATTAGCATCGTCAATGGTACCGATATTTTTCTTGCCGATGAAGCCGTGTGGAAAAAGCGTGGTAGCCCAGACGATATAATCCCCGTGCGGTATGCCACATTTGCACAAGATGTGAAGCCCGGCAGCGTCGTTCTTTTTGATGATGGTTTGCTCAAAGTCAAGGTTCGCAGCAGCGACGGCGAGGTTGTGCGGGCAATCGTTGAAAATGGCGGTTTGCTCAAATCCCGTAAAGGCATCAATATGCCGGATGTCCACGTCAGCCAGCCCGCAATGACGGAAAAAGACAAAAAAGATATTATTTTTGCGATTAAAAACGAGGTTGATTATATCGCGCTTTCCTTCGTGCGTACCGCCGAAGACGTGCAGCACTCCAAAGAGTACATCAAAAAACATGGTGGCACACAATGGATTATTGCAAAAATTGAGAAGCCACAAGCATTGGAGAATATCGAAAGTATCATTGAAGTCTCTGATGGTATTATGGTTGCACGGGGCGATATGGGCGTGGAAATTCCCGCAGCAAGGGTGCCGATTGAGCAAAAGCGCATTATCACGCTCTGCAACGACCAAGCAAAACCCGTTATTACGGCAACCCAAATGCTGGAATCCATGATTCAAAATCCGCGTCCCACTCGCGCCGAAGCCAGCGACGTTTCCAATGCCGTTTTTGACGGCACCGATGTTGTGATGTTGAGCGCGGAAACGAGTGTTGGTGCGTATCCGATAGAAACAGTCTCGTATATGCGCACAATTTGCGAAGAGGCGGAAGCCGAATTGTTCCGCACCCAAGAAATCTCGAAAAAACGCGCCGAAGCCGCATTGGACATCAATCTTCCTGATGCTCTTGCCGACGCTATTTCCGGTGCCGTCGGAACGGTTATCCGCGAAATGAAAATTGATGCGATTGCGGCGGTCACAACAACGGGCAAAATTGCACGATACATGGCTTCTCGTAAATTTGTTTTGCCTATTTTTGCCTTTACCCAAAGCGCTGACGTTTCACGGCGTATTAGCCTTCTCTGGGGCGTTCAAGCGGTTCAAGTCGAAGAAGAAGCATCAACAGACGATGCGATTGAGTCCGTCAAAAGAACACTCGTCGAGCGGAATTACCTCAAATCCGGCGCTACGGTTGTCATATCCATTGGTCGCCCACTGAAAGCCCGCTCGAAAACGAATATGTTGTGTATTGAAAAACTATAACCTGCCTAAATGCAGGATCATTCCTTGCTTGATGTAGATTGTGAGGCTCTTGTTTCCTAATGAGAGTCTCACTTCTTGTCTGAAGGCACATCAACCGAAAGCCTTATAAAATCTGGCATTGATAGGTTTGTCGTATCTTTCCAACTCAAGCCTTACGATCCAAAACCAAAAACTCCTTTTTTATTATGACCCAACCCTCAAAAACTGCTTCACTGCTTGATTTAGACCGTAGTAATATGTTCGAGGTGCTGAAGAATTTCCCCAATCAAATCCGCGAAGCTATTTCTATTGGGGCTGGTGCGCCCTATTTTCAGGATTCCTCTCATTTTCCCCTGCTTGTTTTTTCGGGTATGGGCGGTTCAGCGATTGCCGGAGACCTGCTCCGGTGCACCTTGCAGGGGTATGGAGCGGATGATTTTGCCGTCATGGTAAACCGAAGCTATAACCTGCCAAGCGGCATCAATAGCAACACTGCCTTTATCGCCAGCAGCTACTCCGGCAATACCGAAGAAACCCTCGCTGGATACCGCGCCGCGCAAAGCAAAACCAAGCGCCTCCTCTGTATCGCAACGGGTGGTGAACTTAAACAACGCGCCGAAGCTGACGGTGTGCCAGTTATTACCATTCCAAGCGGCTTGCAGCCTCGTTGCGCCGTGGGCTACTCGTTTTTGCCGACCCTTATGACACTGGTGCTGCATCATGCCGTTGGACGCGAGGTGGTCGCAAGTATTCTGCACGCTATTCACACACTGCCGCCGTTTCTGGACGCTAAAGCGCAAGAATATTCTCGTCCCGATGCAAGCAATCCCGCATTCGCACTGGCACAGCAGCTTCGCGGCACTATTCCTGTCTTTTATTCATCGCCGCTTTTGGAGGCAGTGAATTTGCGCTGGCGTGGGCAGATTCAGGAAAATGGCAAACACCTGGCGTTTGGCAATATTATTCCTGAGATGAATCATAACGAAATCAATAGCTGGGCGCTCCCGCAGGATATTTTAGACCGCTTTACGATTGTTCTTTTGCAAGAGGCTCAGACTTCGCAACCTCGCATGAACAAACGCTTTCAGGCAACCAAGGGCGTGCTGCAAGGACGCGCAAAAAACCTTCTGGAAATCACCGCCGAAGGAGAGAACTTGCTTGCGCAGATGTTCTCGCTGTTGTACCTTGCCGATTGGACAAGCTATTGGCTTGCCTTGCTCAACGACCAAGACCCAACAGAGATTGTTGATATTCTTGCGCTTAAAGCGGCAATGTCTTCCTAAAGCCCACAACCTTTTAGCAAAATTCTATGCGACCCCATTCTGCTTCTTTCTCTCAACCATATTTGCTTGGGTGCATACAGATTTTATGCGCCTTGCTGCTCATGCTCTGCACAAGTAGCATCTTGGCACAAACGCCGCAAATTGGTCGGCAAGATTGGGTGCAAGTGCAGGTTCCGCCAGCACCAGACAATGTGCAGGACTATTGGTTAGAAGCGTATTTTTTGCCGAGCAATCCGCGTTATGGCTGGATTGTGGGCTTTTATCGGCGAGCGATGTACACAACCGATAGCGGACGGACATGGACACGTGCCGATATACCCGGTCGGCTTTCCTACGATCAAAACGACCTTCGCAATCACTTGGAAGGCGTATGGTTCCCCGATTCCACTGTTGGCTATGCTTCGGGTCCCGGCGGCGTGTTTAAGTCCACTGATGGTGGGCGGACATGGGGTGATATTACTCCGCTCGGGCTGATTGGTGTGCAGTTTCGCACGTGGGGCTGCTATTTCACGCACCGCGATTCCGGCTTTGTTATGTCCGGTGGTTGCGGCGACCAACAGCTTTTTTTACGTACCACCAATGGCGGCAATACATGGACGGTGTTTTCGGGAGCCGATAACGATTCGGGGCTGAGTGATGCCATCATTTATTCCTCACAGGGGCTTGGTTATGCGGTTTCGAGCGGGCAGATTTTCCGTACGCTCAATGGCGGCTTGTCGTGGAGCGTTTTTGCGCAATCCTACCCGCCAACGGTGCGGAATGGTAAAGTCTGGCAGGAAGATTTGTCCATCAGCAACAATACCTTTATGGTTCCCTACTCCGGCACCGTCTGTACGGGTGGCGGCGGTGGCGGCGGTATGCGCTCCTCTTCGGACGGAGCGCGGACGTGGAATCAATTCCCGACGGGGCAACCAATGTTTGGAACATACTTGCTCAATGATTCAACGGCATGGGCGGCTGGGCTCAATGCTTCTGCCTATTTTACCAATAATTACGGCAGAACGTGGGAATTGCGTAATTGCGGGATTCCGCCGAATGCTGACCTTGATGATTTATATTTTGCCAACGATACGCTTGGCTTCATCGTTGGCGAAGGCGTGTATCGCTATGTGCCGCCTCGAGAGCGGGAATTGAAGATTCGCCCTATTCCGCCATCGCCATTTTTCTGTCAGGGCGATAGTGTTGTTCTTACGGTTTCGCCGGGATTTGCGCAATATCGCTGGTCGAATGGAGCCACAGGCGCAACCGTTGTTGTCCGCGAAACCGGAACCTACCGCGTTACGGCGAGTGTTTACAACTGTGTGAGCCTCACGGACTCGGTGCGCGTTGTCTTTTTTCCGCGCCCCGAAGCACGGGTGAGCCTTTCAGCACCGCCTCGCGCTTGTGAAGGCACGACCATTCGGCTTACTTCCGACATTCAGCTACCCAATTTTGGGTATGAATGGTCAGACGGGCGCACGATACTGAGCCGAACGCCAACACTTGATGTGACGCGCTCCGGTAGATACACGCTGTCGGTCAAAAATGAGAGTGGCTGCATTGCAAGTTCATCCACGACGATTACGATTTTTCCACGCCCCAATACCGATATTGTCTCTGTCCGCCAAATACGGTTTTGTGTGGGCGATAGCGCTGTTTTGCAGGCTCCGGCAGGCTTTCGGCAATATCGTTGGTTGAGCATGGCGCGTCCGAATACAGTTTTAAGTACGACACAGCGTCTTGCCATTCGCACAACAGGCAGTTATTACGCCGAATTGCTGGATAACAACGGCTGTACGTGGACATCGAACACCATATCGCTGACGGCATTGGATTTCCCCAAACAGCTTTTTGTCCTTTCGACCGCCGCCGAGTTCAGGCTTGATACCATAGGGCTGAATAGTATGACGTGCGCCACGATTCTTTTGCAAAACACCGATGCCGTGCGCCCAGTGGTCATGCAGCGCATACCCATTTTTCGTAATATTCAATTTTCGGTTCCCGTCGGTCAGTTTCCTTTTGTTGTGCCGCCCGCTTCTACACGGCGTTTGACAGTATGCTTTTCGCCAAGCGAACTCGGCACTATCCGCGATACAATCCTTGTCGAGGATTCATGCGGCATTACGGCAATAGCGCTTGTTGGCGAAGGTATTCCGAACTTGTATGCAGCCGATTCGCGGTGTTCTACGCGGGTGATATTCCGAACGCTTGGCGCAAATCAGGCAATCGCCGGAGTGCCGTTACGCATAGAAGCTGTGCGACTTGCCGACCCAACGCCGAATCCTGCATCAAGCGAAGTTTCGCTGCTCGTCGAACGCCTCATTGACCCAATAAATGCAGAGCCGTTGAGCGCTCGCTGCATTCTGAAAGACATTCTCGGCAATACCGTTGCCGAAGGCGAATATACGGCGCAAGAGCGCTTCAAACAAGGTGCGGCAGAATATGAGCGCGGCACGTATCGCCTCCAAACCCCGCACGTGGCGACGGGAGCATATATGCTGCTTGTGCAGACGGCACAAGGCGTAGCGGCTATTTCGGTCGTTATTCAGCGTTAGAGCGCACTGCTCCATAAAACACGTAACTAGTCAGGTCTCCCCTTCCGACGGCTGAGGAGTGCGCGAACGCTGCCGTCGGAAGGTTTTCCCGGCACTACTTCTTTTGGAGGTAGTTCCGGGAAATCCGTTCTACGCTTCGGAAAGCGTAGGATTTCTATGACCGAGGCAAGAACTTTTTTCAAAAAGCCATCGCTTTTTTGACGGGCTTCATGGAAATATGCTCGGAATTGTATTTGACTCCGGATTGTAACACCGCGCAGAGAAT
>JAAFHM010000204.1 GCA_013298375.1 Ignavibacteria bacterium
ATTGAGCGAATTACCGAAGCCTGCAAGCAAGGCAAGGTGCTATCAAAGCAACAACTCAACAACTTGATTCGCCATATCAGTAACCTTGTCAAGAAGAATACGACTTAATCACCCGAAAGGGAATAATTACAGCCCAACAAGGCGCAAACTCCTTCCCTTCACTACGATTGCACTTTCCTAACTCGGTTGTCGGCGGTGCTGAAATCTCGCAAACATTAACCATTGAGCATAATAACGTAACTTCCTACACAATCACCCCTCCAAACGGCTATCGCATCTCCCTCACCGATTGTGCGAATGCACAAGCAACGCCCATAACTATCAATCCGATGGGAGCAGCAGGTACACAACAGATTCGAGTATGTTTTAATCCTACAACCGCAGGGGCTTTCCAAGGGGTGATTGAAATTCGCAGCTCTACGGGGCGCACTCACTTAACCATTCCTACCTACGCTGCTACCTATCAAGCAACGACACAGGGTTTTGCGGCGATGCCACGGGTGAAAACGCTCATACTTTATACAAGAGGTGCAGCAGGTTATATAGCAGGAAGAGTACAGCGTGGTACGGCAGACAACAGCTGCATTCCAAACGTTATTTACGGCTTTGGTTTAGATATTTATGACCATTTTGACAAATCCATCTATCTCAACAACCGCGTTAATTACAATAGTGGTCTTAATTTACGGGTAACAACAGACCCGGTGCCAATAGAAAATCCTCTGGATTTTACCACCCGTAACCCGATGATTGTTCCCATTGACAGCGTGATTACGCTCAATGATGGCACACAATCGCGCATCTTTCCTGACTTTGTTGATAATGGAACTGAAGATATGCAAGTGGAAGGATGTCATAATTTTTTTGCAAGAATTTTCGACTATAACCCAAATTCCGTATATCAACGTTTGGCGGACTTACTGGGTGACGGTAACACAGCAATCAGCCAATATCGTCGGAGGATGGGCGCAGATCAAGTCGTGCTGATTGCTAATGTCAGTCCGGAGTGTCCAGATTTGGATCCACCAAGAAGGATCGGCGGAAAAGCGGGAGCGATTGGTAGTAGTAATGAAAGTGACTCGTATTTTATTTATACCATCAGTCAGCCTTTGGATGAATTTGTTTTTACCCATGAAGCCGGGCATACTTGGGGTTTAGGGCATAATGACTTTCGGCTTTATCGTGGTTATCCGCTACAACAAGACGCTTGTAATAATGGTGAGGAGAATCGCCCGGATAGAAGCAATCCTCTGGGCGCAATGTGGCCAGCAAGCACGATTATGGCAGCCGGTCCGCCATATATCCCATTTTGGACGAATCCGAATATTTATTATCCATTGCCGCAAACGGGAGTAGCCAGAACACTGGAAAGCGGAAACCTTGGTGAAATGGCAATCCTCAATACTGCTGGAACACAGGTGAGCAACATCATTTCCAATTACCCACACGACCAATTTGATGCGAGGATAGATGGTCCGGCTACTGTTGCTCAGGGCGCTTCGGCAACTTATACGGCTGTTTTAGCAAATGCAACAGGAACAGTTTCTTATCAGTGGTTTAGTATGCCCTTACGCCAGCGCGGGCAACGGTTACAAGCAGTCGCAGGAGCGACGGGACAATCAATCACGTTCACCCCTACGGCACAATACACACTTCTCCGTGTCGTCATGGTGCATAGTGCGGGCGCAAACGGTCCTCATATCAAAATCTCGGCTGATTTTGTGATTAGCTGTGCGACGTGCGCCCCTCTGGTGAACCTAAACGGCGCACGATTAGCCTCTGCTTCGTTAGCCTCTGCCTCAGATGCAATGACAGAAGAGCTTCCATCCTTCACAGGAACAGGCAGTGGCGCATACTGCGCTTTACCCCCTAATGCTCAACAAATAGGGCAATCACCTCCTACGAAAGGCAGTTCGGATTTGAGCAGCAGCCATCAACAGGGAATTTCTACGCAACAGATAGATGAGCAACTTGAAGAAGTTATCGCTACGCCGATTCTTCGACAAAGCAGTCCTAACCCCGCCCACGACGAAACAACAATAGAATTTGGGCTCCCAACCAAATCTTCTGTGGAATGCACACTCCATAATGTGCTTGGGCACAAGGTAAAAACAATAGCAGAAGGCACATTCTCAAGCGGTTGGCACCGCTTTACGCTGATAGTAAAAGACCTGCCGCCCGGTGTGTACCTGTATCGCCTGAATGTTCATGGCAAGGTGCTGACAAAAACCTTCGTCGTTGCTCGGTAATACCTACCTACAAACATTTTGAATATACTTTTTCTGAAATTGTATGAAAACCACTAGCAAAATCATATGCCTCACTCTTATCGTATTCTTTCACGCCCTGTATGGAGGTTTTTCGCAAACGGATGTAGAAATATTGGATTCTGCGAAACGATCAGCACGTCCGCAAATCTCCGTATCTGTATGCGATATTGGTACAACCACAGCAATTATCAGGGTTTTAGCGCCGGATTTACTTGATTCTATTTTTCGGTATGACCCCACGGTTGCTGTTTTCAATGCTACCGTTGTATGTTACTATACAAATATCCCCGACGGATTTGGTGGGCTCAGCACGGCATTTAGTACATACTATTCGCTAGGCTGTACGAATAATATCGAATCTACCACGCAACGTTTTCCTAAAGAGTCATCCCGTATATTGTTTATACCATTGACAAATTTACAACCCGGAACAAACTACAAGCTGCTTGCACAGCAAAATTTTATTTTAGGTGATCCCAGACCATTTAGTTCAGCAATAGATGTTCTACCTGTACAATCACAACGAACCGATACGTTGAGGTTTACCACACAACCAATTCTTCCGTTTTCAGCATTCAGATTCTACCCTACAACATCAATTTCTGTGAATAGTTTTACAGTACGGTGGGCAAGCCTCGCTACAAAGCCTGATGGCTATACTCTCGAACTTGCTACCGATAGCCTTTTTCGCCAGACGGTACAAAATGCCTCTATTCGCAGACTCAGTGATACAAGCATGGCAATATCAGGGCTACAGGCAAATACCCGATATTTTTATCGTGTTCGCGCTGTTCGTGCGGGGCAGCCCGATATTCTCTCTCCTGTCGGTAGTGAGCGGACTCTTGTGAGTGCCGCTATGGGCAGTTTTACTGCAAGCCAAGCAAGTTTACTTGATGTTGTTAGCTCATTTCGAGGGCTGAATTTTGATGGTTTTTGCACCAGCCCAAGCCCGCATTATGCCTACTCCACAGGAGCAAGTTTGTCTTTTGCCCAAATGGATTCCGTGCTTGCCGTGCTGCTGAGAAACGGAATACCCGTAACGCAAGCGTGGATGCAGGATAATTCCACCTGCGACGGTAAAGATAACGGCACGTCGGAATTACGAATTAAACTGCTTGTTGATAATAGCCGTGTTCGGTCATTTGGTTTTAGCAAACGCTACAATGATTGGGCAAGTTCGTGTCTTTGTCGTAGATACCGTACTTATTCAAACTTTACACCAACGTCTGTTCAGGAAGCATTAGGCGCAAGTTCTTTGGGCAACCTAGCGCCCAATCCCGCCGACAACGCAACAATCTTTTCTGTATTTCTCACAAGTTCGGCACATATTCATTTGAGTTTACACGACGCACTTGGGCGCGAAGTCCGCACGATAGCCGATGGCATCTACCCCGCAGGACAGCAGGAGTTTTCTGCTACGTTGGATGGGCTGCCTTCGGGTATCTATTTTGTGTGGGGGAATATTGGCGGGCAGGTAGTGGTGCGGCGTTTGGCGGTAGTGCGATAAGTTCCGCGTCAAAAATATTGTGGTACTTTAACCTTCGAGCAGCTTCAGGGCGAAGGGCGTACAAACCCTCACTCTGAGCCTATTGCAGCATTCCGACGAAATTTCTCAACAAGCCCTCAAAAAAAAGAGGCACACAGCATATTCCTGTGTGCCTCTTTTTCGTTTTTTACCAGTAATCTCAAATGAGTATTACGCTACTTTGAATAATCCACCGGCGTTTCCACACGCACTTCCACGGTACGATTGTAGAACCGTCCTTCCGGCTGGTCATTCGTGTACAATGGGCGGCGGTTGCCAACACCAAGCGACGTTACCTGCCCTGCTTTTAAGCCATCGGCAACGCTTTTAGCGCGTCCATCGGAGAGGCGTTGGTTGATTTCGCCATTCCCAAGTTTATCGGTGTAGCCCGTTGCCACAACTTTCGATTCTTTGGTCAAATACGGATTCACGTACTTTTTCACAATTTCATCGTTCAATTTACCCATCTGAACGCTGTTGAAAGGGAACGAAATCAAACGGAATACGTCCACCGTTTTGTCTTTGATTTTGAGTTCTTTTTTCTTTTTCAAATTCAGCTGCTCCACCGGTACAGGCGCTTCAGGAACGAATTTCTGCCCAGCTTTGTCGTACAACTCTAATTCAAAATTCAAGTCCTCGTCTGCTTTTGGAATCGTGAAGGGTTCGTCCTTCACATTCCAGTCAAAGACTTCAAGCGGTGCGCCATCCATACGAACCTCTTTGAGTGTCTTGGAGCCTTGATACGCCCGCATAAGCGATTTTTCAAAGCCTGCTTCTGCTTCGCCTTTCATCCGAACGCGAATTTTCGGAACACTACAGACCGAAAGCGTATCAAACACCAAAAGCGGCTCCAGCACAGCAGGGTCATTACTCGTAATTTCCACACGGCGGTTTTCCTCTGCGCCTTCGAGCGTGTCCACCGATGCCGTTGCGTATTGCGGTAAATCCCGTGCTTCGAGTTTGATGCGCGTCGAATCTATATCCCACGTGTAGGACAAATATTTGCGCACAGCGATTGCGCGTTGCATACTTAATTTCTTATTGCCCTTCTCCGAACCGGGAAGCCCATCGTTACAGCCTGTCAGCGTAATCCGCGATGATGGTTTGTCTTTCAAGCGCTTGCCAATAACATTCAAAACGTCATAATACACACTCATCATGTCCGAATTATAGAAGCGATTTTGGAAGTTGTTCAATTCTGCTTCGATGCCACCAGTGAAATCATCGGGGTCAGCCTTCACGAAGCGCTTGTAACGCACGGGCAGCGAATCATTATTCTGGTCGAAGAAAATAAACGGCAAAATCGGATACAACTGCTTCGATGTCGTTTCTTCCACCTTGAGGCGAATAAGCGGGAATTCCGCACCATTACTATCCACACGAAACGCCTGAATAGTACCGTCGAGTTTTGGCGGCGGTGGCGGTGGCGGTGGCGGTGGCGGTGGCGGTGGCGGTGGTGGTTCGGGAATAACAAACCGAGCCGTTACGCCTGCTCTGAGCGCATTGACGTTCCACTGCACACCCGAAACAACAGGCGTAAAGGCATAGGAATACGTTGCCTCTGGCGCGATCATTACCCGCGCTGCGCCGAATTTCAGCGGAATGTCGTACCCGACCCCAGCAACGGCGGCAAGGTGAACAGGCGGTCCGGCGGGTAGATTACCGGATTGAACATTACGATTTTTTGCCAGCGTGTTAAAGACGGCATCCGGCTCGTCACTTAAATTCTGAATAACCTCGCCTTGGCTAAAGGTTCGCGTGAGAAACGTCCCTGCTTCCACACCCAGATACAACCGTAAATCCGGAACCGTGCTGACGGGACGCAAGAACGCGAGTGCCTGTAAGGAGGCTAGTCCCAAAGTGTTTTGGAGTTGCCAGCCGATTTGAGCATCGCGGAAGGTTACGGCAGTCCCGGCAGAGTTGAGAAAACCAATCCGTACCGATTCCGTAGCATTGAGCGGAGCGCCCATCCCGCTAAACATCAGCCTCGTGCCAATGCCGAATGCTTCTGAAATGGGAAAATCACCCACCAGCCCAGCCGAAAAGCCCGCTCCAAGAGCATTACCAAAGCGAACCGAGCTCCCCGCAGGCGCGTTTGTGCGCACATCAATTCCCGGCAACTGCGTAAAATTCGCAAGATGCTGGTTCAAATTGCCGCCGAGAATCACCCCGACGCTGGGGCGCATTCTTAGTGCAGAATCCGGTATTTCCGGCAGACCGCCCTGTACGCCTGTTTGCGCCAGCACTTGCGAACTGAGGAATCCCCAGTTGACAGCGCAAAGCCACATAACGAAGAGTAAGAGGCGTTTTTTATTTTGGCATATTTTTTGCATAATCACATCAAGGATTGATTATCAAATGTTTGATTGTATAGATTGCTTCTAACAATGCAAAATCTGTGCCAAGCATAAAAGCTAAACACAATAGAGAACATTGTTACACGAAACACAACGGTTAAGACCTTGTTTCTTATGAAGAACGCAATGGCATGACAACAGAATAATCCGCCTCGCAACCCATCATCCGTCGCATCCATGCGTTATTTTGAAACGTTTGCAGGAACATTCGCCGAGATATATTCCCCAAACGGCAGATAAAAACTCCGAAAAACTGCATGGTTGCTTGGTCTAAGCCCAAGACTTTGGTATATTGGATAGTGTTAAGTTTTGAGTGATAAGTTTTGAGTGTAAAGAAGCATTACCGTTTCTTTTGCAATATCTTACAGCTATTTCCCTTCAATATTTGATAACTATTACGTTAGACACTGATTGGTAAGTAATGTTCAAGTCGAGCTAATAATTATTGGGTAACAATCAGAGTAATACCCTGTTTTGGATAGACAAGACGCGGATACTCCACTCAAAACTTATCACTCAAAACTCAACACTACTTAAAATCGTTCATTATTTTTTCGTCAACTTTCGCTAAAGCGGTGTTGCTATGTCCACGACAGAACCCCTTCTTGCTAACAACTCAGTAGCAGCCATTGAGCAGAGCTTTGAAAATTCGCTTATTGTGAATACCATCAAACTCTTCAGTGTCCTCGCCATTGCCGACGGCATTGTCTCTGATGCCGAGCGCAATTACGTGAGCAATTATCTGGATTCGCTCTATTTGCCGCCCATTGCCGATTATCTTTTCGGGCAGTTCGAGCGCTACATCGAAACCGGTGCGGAAGTCGAAGCCGCCGCCAAACAAATACGCGAGGGCTTTTCCTACGAAAACCGCGTCTTTATTTTGATGAAAGTCTATGAACTCGCCTCCACCGACCAGATGGAAGAAGCCGAACGCGAGACCGCACGCGCCATCGGGCAGGAAATCGGTGTCACCATCGAAGACCTTGCCTTTATCGAAAAAATCTTTGATGTGCCGGAAGCTGCCGATATTGAAACAGGCAAAAAGTCCATTATTCAAGCGCTGCGGGTGGGCGATATTCCGGGCTATGCCGATATTATTCTGCCCTACCAACGCCTCGACCTTGAAATCCTCAAAATCAATAGCATCTATGTCTCGCTGCTCAAATCGCAGAATCATCCCGTCGTTATCGGCAGCGCGACCAGTATGTCGAAAAACCTTGGTGTGCGGCTTGCCAACAAAATTCAGCACAACCAGAACATCACCATACGCGAATATACCATCAACTACGAAGATCTCAATTTTTACTTCCAGTTGAAAGCAAAATTTGCCGTGCCGGTGACGCTCTATGTGGCAAAAGGCATGAACTTGGAAGGCAAAGAAGAGTTTATTATTTCGCAGATGTCGAGCTACGAAGATATTATGACGATTGAGTTTAACCAACTCACCATCATGGTTCGCCCGCTTACACCGTTGACAAATTTGAGCGTGAACGGTATTCCGATTGACGAGCAGATTTATGTGAACTTGAACGATGATATTTCCGTTGACAACTGCCCCATCAATCTCCGCAAAGTGGCATTCCAAGAGGGCTTGGCGAGCGATACCTTCCCACTTGATAACGAAAAATACGAATATAAAATCGGCAACCACAAAAAATGTGATATTATTTTGAACGATGAATCGCCGAAACAGTGGGACTTCCGCATCGTGCGCGTTCCGGGCGGCGATGGGCAACAAACCTTGCTCTTGGAGCCGAAAGGCTGCCCGTATTCGGTCTATCACAACTCTCGTATTGTCAAAAAGCCCGTGCAGTTGCCGGAACGCAGCATTGTTTTGGTGGATAAATTTGTTCTCAATTTGAATTTCCCTTCTGGCGTGGCGGCAGTCGAGCCGTTCCGCTTCAAAGACTTTATCGGGCGGCAAAT
>JAAFHM010000356.1 GCA_013298375.1 Ignavibacteria bacterium
CTTGCAACTGCGCGTCGGGATGCACTCTGGAGCAGTCGTGGCGGGCGTGATCGGGCGCAAAAAATTTGCCTTCGATCTTTGGGGTGACACCGTGAATATCGCCAGCCGCATGGAATCGCATGGAGAGCCGGATAAAGTCCACTGCTCGGAGGAAATGTACGAACTGCTCCGTGAGGATTTCCACTTGGAAAAGCGTGGCGAAATAGCGGTCAAAGGGCGCGGAAGCATGATGACATATTTTTTATTGGCAAAAAAAGAGGGGTGACTTCCGAGAGAATCATCCCTTACATTTCATTCCTTCCTTAACAATCTTGATTATCGACCAAACCGACCATTTTCCGTTACCACCACCCTATTTTCCCTATGGCGACGTTCAAACTTCCCGCAGAAAGCGCGGCATATTTTTACCAAGAAATTTCTGAAATTGTTCTTGACGAGCATTCTCTTCCAAGCGCACAAATACTGGCGCTGCGCGGTATTTTGAACGAAATTCTTCGCGCCATTACCGCCGATGAGCCGCAGCTTTTTACCGATTTGTATTCACGCCTTCTCTTCATTGCCGATAAATACGCGCTTTCGTCATACATCGTCCGCGAACTTCACGCTTTTCGCCGCATTGCCACTCGTGCCGGACGAAAAAATGTCAAGATTGCCCAAGCAACCACCCATAGTTCAGCGCGAGCAATGGCGCTTCTCGTCTTTTCTTTTTCCCAAGAACGTGCGCCGGAGCCGCTTCGGACGCTCCTTCTGGCAGCAACGCCCTTCACGAAAGAAGCCGCGACAACCAAAACGATTGTACCGCTTTTGCGGATGACCGTTCAAGGGTTTGGACTCGTGGAAAACAAGCAGGGACGGGCCTTTGTGGATATCGAAGGCTTAACGCACGACGGCGAGATGCTGCTGGTGCGCCTTTGGGAGCCTTGGCACGACTTGGAGCAGCTTGGATGGGACTTTTGTACGCTGCACATTGTCCACGTGCGCTTTGTGGGAACGCAGCCCGTTTTGACGCAAGAAGCCGCACAAAGCGCTCTGCAAGGTAATTTGCAGAATGATTCACAACGTCATTCGCAAGAAAAAGCCTCGCAACCCGAAGAAATCAGCCTTTACGAGACTACGCCTGAGTCCATTGTCATTTTGGAGCCGGATTATTTGCTTGATGCCACCGATTTGGCGGAATGTGTTCAACGTGCGCTGCCATCCGGCGGAAACCCGCGTGTTTCCTTGTTGAAAAAATTTATGCCGACGGAAGTAAAAATGTCGCTTGTGAGTGGAAGTATCGCAAACCACTGTTTTGATGCACTTTTGGGCAACCCCGACGCAGAATTTGATGCCGTATTTCAAGAAGCAACACTCCAAAAGCCGCTTCAAATCATCGCTCTGCAAAATGAAAATCCACAAGCACTCAGTTTGCTGCGAATGCAAGCCTCGACGGTGTTTGAGAATATTCGCACGCTGCTCAGTACCTTGGCATGGGACAAAGCCAGTATTGAAGCCAGTTTTATGTCGCCAATGTATGGTTTGCAAGGGCGATTGGATTTGATGGTGGAATATGCCGACGACCCGCGCCGTAAGACGATTGTGGAACTCAAAAGCGGCTCTGCGCCCGCGAACGCTACATGGGAGAATCACGCCGCGCAAGTAACCGCCTATAACACGCTCTTGGATTCCTGCTTCCGCGAGCGCTCCGGCGATAGCTGTATCTTCTACGCACGAGATATTGTGCGCCCTCTGAGGAATATCGTCAATGACCGCCATGCTAAACAACTTCTTTTGGCGCTCCGCAATCGCATCATTGCGCAAGAACATTCGTTGGCGCTGCGGCAACCGCGCACATTGAACGATATTCATCCCGAACATTTTGGCTTGACACCGACCTTTGTGGCGCAGGATGTTCAGCGTTTTGCGCTGACCTTTGCGCAGGCATCCACGCTGGAACGCAAGTATTTTCGGGTATTTTCGGCATTTGTGAGTCGTGAAAATTGGTCGGCGCGGCTTGGAAGCGAGCGCGGCGAAGGTTTTTCGGGGCTTTGGCGAAAAAGTATCGCCGAAAAAGCCGAGGAATACAGCATTTTAGCGCATTTGGCGTTGGACGACGAAGAAAGTGATTTTAGCAAATTGCATCTGCATTTCCGCAGAACCCAGCAAACATCAGCGTTGACGAACTTTCGCGTGGGCGATATTGTCATTTTGTATCCGCTTCCGCCCGACGACATTGATGAACGCTCGTTTTTGCGTGGCGCGATGCTCAAGGGCTATATCAAGCGCATATCCCGCGAATCGGTCGTCGTGAGCTTGCGCAATAAGCAAATGATGGCAAACGGTGACACGGAAAATCTCTTCCGAAGCGAGGTTTTATGGGCATTAGAGCCGGATTTTTTTGGAACGGAATTTAAATCGCAATATGAATCGCTGTTTGAATTTCTCAAATCATCGGAACGCAAGCGAAGACTGCTCTTAGGGCTGGAAAAACCCGAATGCAACGAGGAAATACGCCAACGTGTAAAAGATACACTATACCCAGACCTCACGCCGGAGCAGCATGAGCGCCTTGCTTCTGCTATGAGCGCGGAGGATTATTTTTTGCTGCAAGGACCTCCCGGCACTGGTAAAACCTCGCGTATGCTCAAGTCAATGGCGGTGCATCTCCACCATCATACCCGCGAGAATGTTCTTTTTCTGGCATTCACCAATCGCGCTGTGGATGAAATCTGCGAAGCGCTAAAATCTGCCAACCTTGATTTTATAAGGCTTGGCGTAAAAGATTCGACCGCGCATCCCGACCGTGTACTTTACACACTAACCGAAGGTAAACCGATTGAAGCAACACAAGAGCTTCTCAGCCGCACACGCATTATTGTTTCGACCATTTCATCCCTGCTGAAAAACCAAGAAATTTTGGCGATAAAACATTTCGATACGCTTATTTTGGATGAAGCCTCCCAAGTGGTGGAGCCGCAAATTATCGGGCTTTTAGCACGGTTCAGGCGATTTATCTTGATTGGCGATGAGAAGCAACTTCCGGCAGTCGTCGTGCAGCCTGAACGCGGCGCTTTTGTGAAAGACGAGGAGATGAATAGTGCAGGCTTTGTGGATTTGCGGGTCTCCGTTTTTGAGCGCCTTGTACTGCGCTGTAAGGCACAAGGCTGGGAATCGGCATTCGGAATGATTTCCCGTCAAGGCAGGATGCACAAGGACGTGTCGGCGTTTCCCAACCTTGCATTTTACGGTGGCGCGTTGGAGCCAATCGCCGAGCGTCAGACCCGCGCGATAGCGCCGTTTGCCTTCGAGAACATTTTTCCCAAACTTCTTTGTGTAAAAAATACACTCAAAGAAAAACGTGTCGTCTTTTGGAACTCTCCCGCCGAAGCGCAAACCAAAGTTCACGACGAGGAGGCGCACCGTGCGGCGCTGCTTGCCATCACGTTCCGTCAGGAATTGGGGGAAGAGTTTCATGCCGGAAGCATCGGCATTATTACGCCGTTTCGGGCGCAGATTGCCGCCATTTATCGCTATCTGCCCCACGAACTGCACAGCAGCATCACAGTTGATACCGTCGAGCGGTATCAAGGCAGCGAGCGCGATACGATTATTCTGTCCTTTGCCGTCAATTTCCCGCCGCAAGTGCGCTCCGTGCAGTCGCTCTCTGCCGATGGCACGGTTGACCGCAAACTCAACGTCGCACTAACACGGGCGCGGGAACGGATGATTGTGCTGGGACGCGCCGATGTGCTGGCGGGAAGCCCGATTTTAAGCCGTTTTATCGGGTTTGTGAAAAAGGAAGGTGGTTTTGTGGAGGATGATACGACTTTACCTTGACAATCCCTGTCGTCACGCGGTCTCTAGGGCAATTGCATGAAAATTTCAAACCCGCATCAAATCAGCATTCCACTATCATCAGTGTTTGTCGTTTAACGTGTAGAGACAAGGCAATGCCTTGTCTCTACGGCATAGATTTTTTTCATGCGATTGTCCTAACACGGTCTCCATTCTACGGTGTTTTTATGAAAAAAAATGGTAATTTTATCACTTCATTAACGCAATACGCTGACAAATCACTCCATCTCCAATCGTTATGCTCTTTCTTTTCGTTTTCGCAAAACGCCTGATTATTGCCTTGTGCTTAAGTGTCTCTGCATACTTGCCACTTGCAGCCCAGCATCATTCACCGATACATCTTTCACAATCGGTCGTCTCAAAATGTACCGACAAGATACAACGCCCCTCCCCGGTTTTTATCGAAAACAAAGGGCAGTGGGCTTCGGAAGTCCGCTATATGGCGCGGCTCGGTGGAATGAACGTTTGGCTTACCGACGGCGGTTTTGTCTATGATTTCCACCGCCAAAACGCGGATTCTTCCGTTTCAGGACACGTTGTTCGCATGAAATTTATCGGAGGCAAGGAATATAGCGGTAAACAGCATATTCCCTCGCTTGGCGAGAATAAGCAAAGTGCCTATTACAACTACTTCCTCGGCAATGACCGCTCGAAATGGGCATCGAATGTACCGCTCTACGGCGCGGTGCACTTGGAAGAGGTATATCCGGGCATTGCAGCCCGCGCCTATTTTGAAGAAGGGCAAATGCGCTACGATATGATTGTCGCTCCGAATGCCGATGCAAGCCGCATTGCGCTTGAGTTTGACGGCGCAGACGGTGTGCACGTCAATAACGATGGCGATTTGGTCTTGCAAACAAGCGTCGGCGAAGTTGTACAGGGGAAATTATATGCCTATCAAATGCGAAATGGGCGACGAGAGCAGATTTCGTGCCGTTTTACAGAAAAACATCGGCAAGTTTCTTTCGCTCTCGGCAATTACGACTCCACACTGCCGCTTGTGATTGACCCGCTTGTGTGGGGAACGTATTTGGGTGCAACGGATTTTGAAACTCCTAAAGAATTTGTGCTTGATGCCAATAATAAGCCTGTCGTTTACGGAAGTTTATTCTCTGGCACCATTGGCTTCCCCACAACGTTGGGAGCGTATAACACAACGCTTTCCGGGGTCTTTATGTGCTTTATTTCTAAATTTGCTGCGAATGCTCAAACATTAGAATTTTCTACTTTTTTCGGCGGTACTGCTGGTGGAGCAACGTATAATCCTGGCTCTCCATACAATGGCATATCGGGGGGGCTTGCCCTTGATAATGCAGGAAATATCTACATTGTTGGGCACACCGACGATGCGACGACGTTTCCGTCAATGAATGCGTATCAGGCAACCTATCAAGGCGGTGCGCAAGATGGCTTTGCTGCAAAACTCAATGCAAGCGGTTCAGCTCTTCTGTATTCAACATATATCGG
>JAAFHM010000589.1 GCA_013298375.1 Ignavibacteria bacterium
GGACCAATCACCATCAGGCGGGGCTTTGAACGCTTCGCCACCATGGTCGAGGCATGGACAATTTTCAAAGAACAACCCTCTAAGCCGCATCCCGGCTAGCTTTGCAGACTTGTGTGCAAAGACTAGCCCAGAGGGAGAAGGAGCTAAGACAAAGAAAATCAAACTACTCTGAAGCCCTCTCCCTTTGGGAGAGGGTTGGGTGAGGGGTATTTACACAAAATTTTGTACACTCTCGAATTTTTTCGGACGCATATCAAACGGCTCAACCGCCCAAACGATATGCTTCTCCAAGTCAGAAATCATGCACGATGCAGTGATAAAACTCTACGTGTACCGCACCAATTCAAGAAAGCAACACTTTTAGGACACGATCCGCTAGTTTTGCGATATTCTCCCTCTGGGACGACCACGACACAACGGACCACGGATATTTGAGGGGCTGCCGTTCCGACCAACCATCACGCCTTCCCAAGCGCAACCATAGCAAAATATAGCAGTTGCGCCCAGTACCCATGAAACGCCACACGCGGCATGGTCGGTTTGTCAAAAAGCCCGACACGGAGCGCTCCGTAGGCAAGAGCATAGCTAATCGTAAACCACGCCAAATAATTCTGCACCGGCGCAACAAAAAACGGATTTCCCGTCGCGTCTGTCCATTGCCAATAATGCAGTTTCACGGCAACCGGCTCCATAAATACGTCGAAAATAGTCATCAAAACTGCAACACAAAATGCCCGGAGCCAGATGGAATGTGCCGTCTGAGCAAAACGTTGTACCAAGCCAAACGAAGTCAGTAACATCCCCAACCACGCAAAACTAATCGCCATCGGCACACCACGAAATGCCGGAATCCATACGTCGGTGTAGGAATATCGCCCAAAAATCCAACCCGTTTTTACGCCAATAAATTCAATCGTAAAGCACGAAATGGCAACAATGATATTCCACCAATGCAAACGCGAAGTCAATGTCGGCTTTTCGTCCGGAACTGCATGTTGGCGCAGGGTTTGGTCGTAGCGAAATGCCACCCAGAGCGCCAGCATAAACACCATTGGTGCAGAAAGTAGGCGCATAGCGGTTTGCAGTACGTTCAGAATATGCCACAGTCCTCCAGCAAACATGAGAAAATAAAGCAGAAAAATTTCAAGGTTTTGTGCTGTGAAAATGGCTTTTGGGGATGATGCGTTCGGCGGCGATATTGGTGATGTCTGCATAAATATGGTTTACAAAAAGAAGAATGGAGCATTTCCGTCTCGCAATATACGATTCAGCCGTGTTTTTCGTGTTTTTGTATTTGCGTGTGGCTGGTGAAAGTGGTAGGTTTGGGTCGGCACATATCCATATTCTATCGAACATTATGACGACCTTCACTCAAGACAGTACCTTACTTGCCATCGAAAGCTCTTGCGACGAAACCTCCGCAGCGCTTTTTGTCGGTGCGGAACTTCGCAGCAATATCATTTCTTCACAGATGTTCCACACGACTTTTGGCGGTATTGTGCCGGAATTAGCTTCGCGGGCGCACGTACAGGGCATTTCGGCGGTTGTCCGCGAGGCATTGCAGACATCGGGTTTGGCTATGAGTGACGTGGATGCTATTGCCGTCACGCAGCGTCCGGGTTTGGCGGGATCACTTGTTGTCGGGGCGAATTTTGCCAAAGGACTAGCTTTGCGTTATGGGCTGCCGATTGTAGCGGTGGATCACATCGAAGGGCATATTTACTCGGCATTTATTGAAAATCATGATATTGCTTTTCCCTTTTTGGCATTGATTGTCAGTGGGGGGCATACGTCGCTTTTCCACGTGGAATCGTTTGAGAGATATAGCGCCATCGGCTCAACAAGGGATGATGCGGCGGGCGAGGCATTTGACAAGATAGCGAAATTACTGGGCTTGGGTTATCCGGGCGGCATCCATATTGACCGCTTGGCAAAAGAAGGCAATCCGAGCGCAATAGCCTTTCCGCGCAGTATGCTCCGCGATGACAGCTTCGATTTTAGCTTTAGCGGCTTAAAAACTGCCGTGCGGACGTATTGCCAAAAAACACTTCAACATCCCCCGAATGACCAGCAGTTGCGGGATATTTGCGCTTCTGCCCAAGAAGCGATTGTCGAAGTTCTTGTCCACAAAACGCTTCGTGCCGCCGAGCGCCATCAAGCGCGAGATATTGTCGTTGCAGGCGGTGTAGCGGCTAATTCTCGGCTTCGTGCGCTCTTGCGGGAACGCGCTGAACACCAAGGGCGGCGCGTATTTATTCCAGCAATGGCATACTGCACCGATAATGCCGCAATGATAGGCTGCATCGGGCGTGAAAAGCTGCTGCATGGCACAAAAAGCCCACTCACCTTCACCATCGGCGTTGGGTCGCTGCGGGCGCAGTATCGTCCTTGACTTCCCGGGAAAGCCGTTCTACCGTTAAGAAACGGTAGGACGGCGCACGAAATCCCCGTCCTACGCTTTCCTAAGCGTAGAACGGGTTACCCGGAAAGCACCCCAAAAACTACACCCAAAACCGCTCCTCCACGCCCACGACACGCCCCGAAAACACACGAAAATCCTCAATCGTGGCAAATTTCGACAAGACAATATCTTTCAAAACGAGCGTTCCCTTGCGCAAGCCGCAATAATCCTGAAAACTCGAAAACTCCCATTTTTCCGGCAGAGCAACTAAGCCGCTCCGAACAGGATTGTTATGGATGTATGCTGTCAACGTTGCTGCATAATCCGAAGAATCAACGGGCTTTGCTTTGGAATGCTGTTGAAACAAGTTTCCATGCCGTTTATAGACTTTGTTGTAGCCTTGCGTATAGGAACTGAGCAGCGTTCCAATCTTTTTGGATAACGTTGAAGATGCTTCGGGCTTAACGAAAATAAAGGCGTGAAAATGGGTCGGCATGAGGCAGTACGCCAGAGTTGAGCAATCAGCATTCAAGTAAAAGCGGTACTTTTTCAGAAAATACAGGTAATTTTCGCGGGTGCGAAAAAGCGGCTCATTGCCGTTGGTACGGTTGTAGAGGTGGTAGTAGGTGTTGGGGTAGAGTTCCATAGCGATAGCGAATAGGTTTGGAGTGGGAAAATATAGCAAAAAGTTCTTTACGGGGCAAGCATCGCACTCCCCGTCTATTAGATTGCAAAAACAAAAAA
>JAAFHM010000443.1 GCA_013298375.1 Ignavibacteria bacterium
TATGTTTTGCGGTGGCACTCCCCAATCTGTGCTATCACATTATCGATGAAGCATAAATTTCCGCACCGCCGGCATCATATCATTCCCAATAGAAGATTTTTTTATCCATGCCACCGCACCGGCTTTGACGGCTTTTTCATGAATTTCGGGGTTGATTTGCGCACTGACCACCAGCACGGGTAAATGCTTGTGCGCCGGAGAACTTTTGAGCATCTGAATAATTTCCATACCGTTCATCTCCGGCATATCAAAATCACTAATGATGATGCGGGGAAGCGTCTTAGCGGCAAAGATTTCCGCAATAAAAGGTCGCGGGCGGTCGAATTCTTTGACAACAAGATTTTCATTTTCGAGCATACGCACAATGCCCGTGCGCACGAGATTGTTATCATCAACGACAAATACATCGGGTGTTGGAGAAGAAGTCATAGATAAAAGGGGATAAAGTGTGAGGACATACAAGCCGCATTACGGCTTGTGTAGAGGGAAACCAAGGCTAACGGTTGTTTGTTCGCTGTCGCTGGCAATATCAAAACTTCCGCCGTAAAGAGCGACGATGCTTCGCGTCAGAGCAAGCCCCAAGCCTGTGCCTTGTTGTTCAAATTCGCTGCGGTCGAACTGGATGAATGATGCTATGGGCTGTTTGAGCGTTTGAATCTGTTCCGCCGTCATACCGCGCCCGTGATTGGTAATATTTATCATAAAAAATTTATCCGACACGTGAGAGGAAACACGCACCATAGAGCCAATCACTGAAAAGGCAAATGCGTTCAATACGACCTCGCTGACGGCGCGTTCGAGATGGCGCGGCTTTACGCGCAATGTGGCATCGTGTAGTGCGAGTTCGACATCGCTTGTGCGAGCGCAGCCGTCGGCAATAGACATCACTATTTCGTGCAAATGATTTTCGACGTTTTCCAAGAGTATATCGGCGATAATAGGCGTAAATGCTGGTGTGTCGAGCATTGGGCGGATATTCGCATAGAGCAGAAAATTTTCGGTAATCCGCGCCAAACGGCGTGATGAGGAAAGAATACACTCATTTAATTCAAAAATTTCTTCTTTGGAAAGTGACGCAATTTCACTCCGAATCAGCGAGGAAGCCCCAATAATGCCGCTCAAGGGAGTGCGCAATTCGTGCGGAAGCACCGACATTAAGTGGCGCTGGACGCTTTCGGTTTGTGCTGCCAGATTCAGGCGTTGCCGTTCGTGCTGCGCAAGCCGCATTGTGATAACCCGCACCAACTCTTGAAAATCTACGGGCTTGGTCAAATAATCATCCGCACCCAAGAGCATTCCTGTCCGAATATCGTTCATACTGCCTTTGGAGGTGAGAAAGATAACGGGAATTGTGAGCGTTGTTTCCAGCGCTCGTAATGCTTCCAAAAGTTCGTAGCCGTTCAGGTCGGGCATCATAATGTCCGTGATAATCAGGTCGGGGCGTTTTTCCTGCACCAGTGCCAGCGCCACTTTGCCATTTTCTGCGCCAATGGCTTCAAAACCTTGTCGTTTCAGCATAAAGAGCAGATTTTTTCGCAAACGCTCGTTATCTTCGACCAGCATAATTGTTTTTTGCATCGTGTTCTCCATTCAAATACGTGTTTGCTTTTTGAATACCCAAATTTGCGAGTGTTTCTTCTAATTGGTCGGTAGAATAGGGCTTGGTGAGGTATGCTTCGCAATTTTCTTGAAAAGCGTGCATGATGTTTTTTGCCGCGTTCAGCGCCGTCACCATCACAACTTTCACGCCGTCCAAGCCATCGCGTTTGTGGTCTGCTTCAATGCGCCGAATATAGCCCAGTACCTCGTAGCCGTCCATTCCCGGCAGCATAATATCCAGCAGAGCGACGTTGAACGGTGCGCCTTCGGTCATTGCTTCATCGAAAACGCGAACCGCATCAGCGCCATTGTCGGTGGCGTAATATTCACCGTACATACTCATCACTTTGACGAGAACCTTCAGCAAATGGACATCATCTTCCAAAATAAGAATTTTCATGGCGGTAACCTTTGATATTTACAAGAGACTGGGCTGTTTTTTTTTGTATTCGTATCGGGTTTAAAGAATTGTGGAAAGCGCCGAAACCCGCCGGAAACCAACCCGCCGGACGGCGAAGAAGCCGCCCGACGTGGCAGTGCCTGATTTTCGGGGCAGTCTCTGATTTTTCTTTAGTAACGATCAAATTCTTCACTGCTCAAGGTGAGGTCTTGTGCGATTGCTACGCTTGCGCCATTTTGCTTGCGCGAACCCTGCGAAGGGCTTTTGAGACGGGGCAGGGAGCGATAGTCTCCATCCTGCGTGTCCATGCTGCGCTGGATATGTTCCTGCCGCAGTTGAAAGCGCGTGACGAGTTTGTGCAATTCTCGTGCTTGTGCCGATAATTCCTCCGCCGCAGCCGCGCTGGATTCCGTGCTGGCGCTGTTTTGCTGTGTTACGCGGTCTATCTGCCCAAGCCCGATATTTACTTGCGAAACGCCAATGGCTTGTTCTTTGGAAGCAGCAACAATCTCCGCGACGGTCTGGGTGACTTGAATGGCGCTATTCGAGATTTGATGCAGCACCTCGCCTGTTTTACCGACCAAAACCGAGCCGTTCTGTACCTTTTCAATCGAACCTTCAATCAATTCTGCGGTTTGTTTTGCTGCCGTCGCACTGCGAGCCGCCAAATTGCGTACTTCTTCGGCAACGACCGCAAAGCCCATACCGTGCCGTCCGGCGCGGGCGGCTTCCACTGCGGCATTCAGAGCAAGAAGATTCGTTTGGAACGCGATTTCGTCAATAACTTTGATGATTTTGGAAATATCGCGGCTGCCTTCGCTGATAGCAGTCATGGCGTTGGTGAGCCGCTCCATTTCGACGGTGCCGAGTTCGGAGGTGTGGCGGGATTCTTTCACCAGCACGTTTGCTTGTTCCGCGCCTTCGGCATTGGTTTTTGCTTGTGCGCCGATTTGCGTCATCGAACTGCTCACTTCTTCGAGCGCGGCGGCTTGATTTTGTGCGCCTTGTGCGAGTTCGTTGCTGGCGGCGGCTACTTGCTGCGCACCAATAGAAACTTGCGAGACAATCGCCATAATCTGCGCTAAGGTCTGGCTGACCGAGCTGATGGTTTCATTTAACGCCATTTTGAGCGCTAAACTGTCGCCTTTGTAATCGCCCGTCATACTGGCGCGGAAATCGCCCTCGGCGAGGCGTTGCAAGACGCTTACCGATTCGTCAATCGGGACTAGAATCGCATCCAATGTTGCATTAAATCCTTCGACCATTTCGCGGAACGTATATTGGAATTTTGTCGCATCGCCGCGTTGCTTCAAATTGCCTTGCCGCGCCGCATTGACCAGCATCAACACTTCATCATTAACTGATTTCAGGCTTGCTTTGACGTTATCAATGCTGGCGGTAATTTTTGCTTTTTCGCCCGGAAGTCTGTCCATATCGATAGAAAAATTCCCAATGGCGTATTGCGAAATTACATCCACAACCCTCATCTTTACGGCAATGTGCGATTGTACGAGGCTGTTAATACCGGATGCCATTTCAGCATATCTACCTTTAAACTTTTCGGCAGGAATCATATAGCTAATCATGCCCGCATCGTGCTGCCGCGCCATTTCCTTCTGTTCTTGGGTAAGTTGCTCAAGAGTTGCGACGACTTTTTTGAAGGAGTTGGACAGTACACCGACTTCATCGCGGGAATCGGAATCAAGATTCATGGTAAAATCGCCATCGGCAACTCGTTTTGCCGCCTCTTCCATACGTTTGAGTGAACTGCTAATGACTCGTGCGACCAAAAGCATCACCAGCAGCATGATACCCGTGCTGACACCCGCAATTCCGGCAATCGTCAAGGATTTTTGCGCTACGGCGGCATCAACGGTTTCCATCGACATCGTGACCTCGAATGCGCCATGTACTTCGCCCGCTCGCCAGCCCTCCATTTTGGTATTGGTAATGTCCTTGCCGTCCGTGCGACCCCAGAAATCTTGAGCTTTGGCAGGGTCTCCGTGGCATTTCATACATTCATCCGTGAGTTTGATAGGGCGAAAATAGCGAATACTGTTATTCTGTTTGTGGATTTCCCACGTCTCAGGAATGGAGCCGCTTTCGAGTTTTTTCAGAATCGCTTGTTCGTATTCATCGGGCTGATTATCGGGATTGCGCGGGGAAATTTTGGGAACTTTGAGCGTGAAGCCGAGTTCGGTGGCTTTTTTCTTTGCCACACTCATTG
>JAAFHM010000119.1 GCA_013298375.1 Ignavibacteria bacterium
TATCCGCTCGAAGCGTGATAAGCACGTATTTGATCGTTGTTTGCAAAGTCAGCGTCCAGATGACACAGGACAAAGCCCCTAAAATGAGGTCTTCGGTGATGGTGCGCGTCCCGATGATAGCTTTCATCACATACAATGGTGATGTACCAATATCGCCATAAATGATGCCGACGGTTATCAGCAGCCCGGCAAGGCTGAGTTTTTGATGGTGTGAATGATTGCCCATTTGGGTGGAGCGGGGTAAGATGGAGAAAGGCTGCGGAAGCACACAATCCAGTGTTTATGCCGCCGCAGCCGTTGTTTTGTTCGTAATTCTGTTAAAATTTCCCTTTGACTTCCCAGTAAATGTTTTTGCGCAATTCTAGCATCCAATCTTCATAGACTTTGGCGCGTTTTTGCATCGAAGCCATTTGTTCGAGGCGCTTGTAATCATCATCGAACGAAATTTTGTGTTCGGGAATATATTTTTTGCGCAAGACGATATTAAACGCGCTTTTTGTGCTTCCGGGAGCGCTGTACGGCAGTGCTTCGGTAATTCCGCCGTCTTTCAATTTTTCGATTTTCTCGCGTAAATCTGCTGGTAATTTCACCGCTTCCATCCGACCCAACAGCCCGCCAAATGCCTTCGTGTCGGTGTCATCAGAATATTGCTTGGCGAGGTCTTCAAAAGATTCGCCTTTGGCAACACGCATTTTGAGCGAATCCAAAAAGCCTTTGGTGCGCGTTACGTCATCATCGGTTTGACCAAGTTTCAGGAGGATATGCCGCGTTTTCACTTCATTCTCGCGCTTGTCCAAGAGTTGAATAACGTGAAAGCCAAACGGCGTTTCGACGGGCTGCGAAATCTCATTGATTTGTAATGCATAAGCAGTTTTTTCAAATTCCGCGATAAATTTCCCGCGCTGCACAAATCCTAAGTCGCCGCCGGATTGCGCTGAACCCGGGTCATTGCTATATTTCCGCGCAAACGCGGCGAAATCGCCACCTGCAATGAGCGAATCACGGATTTTCTTCGCTAACGCCTGCGTTTTTTCTTTGGCAACAAGCGACGGCTCCACATTTTTTACGATGTGAAAAATCTCAAATTGCGGTGGCACAGGCGGAATGGAATCTTTGTACTGCTTATAGAAATCCTGTACTTCCTTTGAGGACACTTTCATTGCCGAAAATTTTTGCTGTGAAAGGCGCTCCGTCAAAAGTTGCTTGCGGATTTCATCACGAAAATCACGACGAATTTTCGCCATAGACATTCCGTACACCTCTTCAATACGGCGTTCCGAACCCATTTGCTGCATCATTGCTTGGATTTGATACTCCATACGCTCGGTGATTTCGTCATCGGAGGTCGTAAGGCTATCTTCAACGGCTTTCGTCACAATGAGCTTTTCGTTAATCAGCACGTCCAGTGAACGTTTCAGAAGCACCGGGTCGTCGGGACGAGCATTCGTGCGGCGTTCTTGAGCAGCAGCCATCATTGCATGACCAACAACTTCCGATTGCAGGATAATTTCATTGCCGACAACAGCGACGATTTTATCCATCGCTTCGCCAGTTTTCATAGCACCTAAGCCCTGTGCGAAGGCTTGATGGGAAACCAGTACGCCAACAGTAACAAGCGCAGAACGAATGAGAGATGTACAACGTGATGAAATCATAAAGTTCTCGAAATAAATTATTTCCAAATTGATTTAAAAGTATTCTGTTCAACAGCCACAGGATAACGGGAGCGCAAGCCCTCAAGCCATTTCTGCGTGAGTTCTTTCTGAACAGAATCTTGGAATTGTGCCGCAAAATCGGGAATTGCTTCCTCAAGCGTCTTGGTACGCGACGGTACAAGAGCATTCATGCGGACGACACTCGTTGCACCTTGAAATTTCGGATAAACAAAAACGTCACCTGCTTTGAGACCACGCTTTTTCAACTCGCCCGCAATCGTGAAATCTGCTGCCGGAAGTGCATCCCATTTGCCTTTGCGCTCTTTGTAGCCCGCACGTTCCGTGTACTGCGTTGCCAAGGAATCGAACAGCGAAGCGCGATTGTTGTTGGTCTGCAAGCGTTTGGCGAGAACTTGTGCAAGAGAGTCAGACGCAACCCAAATTTCGGAAAAATCATACATTTCCTGCATTTTGAACTTTTCTTTTATTGCTTCGTGATAAACACGGGCGCGGGCTGTATCGAAGCGCATTTTGCTCCAAATTTCCTGCTCTTCAATGCGAAAAATCAAGATACCTTCTTGAAACTCCTTCATGAGCGAAGCAAATTCGGGATAATCCGTTTCCATCGTGCGGGTGAGCGCTTCGGTCAAGGCGGACTCCGTAATTTTGTCCAATGCCTGCTCCATACCTTGTTGCGTCAGCGAAAAGCCGCGTAAATCGGAGCGTTGCAACAATGAATCCGCAAATCCACCGACCGTCAGCGTATAGCCCGTAAATTTTGCGAGTGGCTCTTTCACCAACTTTGCATTTAACTTCGCTTTTTGAGCGCTGTCGAAAGCCGGGCGCGTGGTGTCAACGGCTCTCAAAAACGCTGTGAGTGTTTTGGTGGCAATCGTAAATTTCCGTGCTTTTTTCACAGAATCAAAAAATACCTTTTTATCCGCCTCGAAGTGGACACGCTTGTAGAAACGCTTGATTTCTTCGCGCTCATCGCCGCCAATTTTCGAGGAATCCCGTTGCACGAGATACATACCGTTGGCGGTAGAAATCACGCCCGACCTGTCGCCATCCTTGCGGCTTTTCGCAAAAAGCCAGCGATCAACTTCTTCAGGAAAGCGATAGCGCAAGCCATTCAAATAGCCCGTCGTTTCGGTGTAATAGCCGGGAAAAATTCCACCATATTGTGCATACCCATCTTCGGAGAATTTTTTTGCCGCTTCAGCAAAGTCCAAACCACCTTTGATTAAACCAAGAATACTATCCAAACGTTTGACCGCCGCAAGTGAATCTTCGGGACCCGGCGGCAAAGGAGAGCCTTGGAAGGTGCGGGAAGCAGGTTTAATGAGAATATACCGTCCACGAGCCGCCACACGAGGCTCAATTTCAAGGAGTTTCACGATATAATAGCCCGGAACAGCCAGTGTTGAGCGTATAGGCTTAGGATAGATGTCGCCGACATTAAGACTAAAGGCAGCGTTTTCAATTTCCCGCAACACGCGATCGCTTGTCACAACGGGCATTTCACCGCCACTGGCGCGAAAATATTCATCGTCGCTGGAATCTTTCGCCATTTTGCGGAAGTCTGCGCCTTTTTTGAGTGCTTCGAGCATGGAGACACTGCGCTTATACGATTTTGCTGTGTCATTGTTCAAAATCTTCGTAAAAATAAGACCAACACGGAATTGCGAGCGCCGACGCGCTAAGGACGTATCAACACGAGCATTCACGATTGCCCGCTCAAAGAGATAGGGAGCGGCAAGCGAGGCACGATTCTGGCGAATATCCTGAATAATTTCTGGCTTCTGGTCGAAACCACGCGCTTTTGCATCCAGCACTTTTAAGCGATAGTTGATGTACAAATTCAGAAAATCGCGCACACTGTCTGCAGAAACATTCGAGAGCAGAAGGGTTTTATTATTGACGTTTTTGCGGTATGCGTCCTCCAGCGTTTTGTAGGTAATGGTTTCTGTTCCAACGGTTGCCAGAACGGTCTTCCCATCTATTTGCTTTGCGGACGGTTTCGTATCAGTCTTTCCAGCGACGGGCTGTGCATTGCACACGGCACACGTCAACACGAGTATTAGCAAGAGAAACGGGAGAGACAAGCGATAATTGCTGCGGTAAATCATGGTGGTTGCGCTCATTACGAAAAATGCTCCTTTGTGAAACGAAAAATAATCAAGACTGCAAAAATCGTGAAGTTCTGCGTGATATGCAAATCACATACAAGACTCTTTTTCAAAAGAAAAGGTTGAAGGGGCAAATTTACACGAAAAAAGCCGAAATATCTCTCTTTGCTGATGGCGAAAGAACCACAGAAGACTGCTGTTCACAGGTTCGATGAGCAAAATTGCTGCTCGTTTTCCGTGTATTGCGCAATTTCACCAGTTTTTCCTACAATCACTCTTCTCTTTCAAGAATAAAACTTGCACAATCCCCCGCAAAATCGTATTTTAATAGCCTTTACCAATTCACAATTTTCTCACTAATTTTTCACAAAATTGCGCTGTACTCACACGCTGGAAAGCGTTTGAAAACAAAGCGATAGCGCGATTTGGAGGACTCAATGTCTGAGCAAGTAACGTCAACAGTTGCCGAGTCGGTTGCCGACGAGCAGATGGCAATAGCAGCCGGTAAAAAGCCAACGGCTATGCACAAGCGATATTCCGTTACATCCATTATGGATGATGATTTCGATTTCGAGATGATGGATCCCGTCATGCTGACGAGTATGTTTGAAAAAACACTCTCGACCATCTCCGAAAATGAAATTATCACCGGACGTATCGTTGCCATTAACAATAGCGAAGTGGCTATTGATATTGGCTTTAAATCGGAAGGCTTAGTACCGCTTTCCGAATTTACCAACCGCGATGAACTCAAAATCGGGGATGAAGTCGAAGTATTCCTTGAAAATATCGAAGATTCCGACGGTAAGATGGTGCTTTCGCGCCGCCGTGCCGACTTCATGCGCGTTTGGGAACGTATCAACAAAGCATTTGAAACGCAAGACATCGTACAGGCAAAAATCCTGCGCCGTATTAAAGGCGGTATGGTTGTTGACCTTATGGGCATTGACGCATTCTTGCCGGGTTCGCAAATTGATGTGAAGCCTGTGCGCGACTTCGATGCTTGGATTAACCGTACGCTTGATGTGCGTGTCGTGAAAATCAATCATCCGAACGAAAACGTTGTCGTTAGCCACAAAGTCCTCCTCGAAGAGCAGATTGCTGGTGTTCGCCAAGAAGTTCTTGAGCGCCTTGAAAAAGGTCTCGTTTTGGAAGGTCATGTTAAAGCAATCGCTGATTTCGGCGTGTTCATTGACCTTGGTGGTGTGGATGGTCTTGTTCACATTACCGACCTTTCATGGGGACGTGTTACGCATCCTTCCGAAATCGTGCAGTTGGATGAAAAAGTTAAAGTTGTTGTGCTTGACTTTGATTCTGAAAAACGCCGCATTTCGCTTGGTATGAAACAACTTACCCCGCACCCATGGAACACCATCGGCGAGAAATACGAGCCGGGTTCACGTGTACAGGGCAAAGTCGTCAGCCTTACCGATTATGGTGCATTTATCGAAATCGAAAAAGGTATCGAAGGTCTTATCCACATCAGCGAAATGTCGTGGACAGAGCATATCAAACATCCATCGCAATTCGTTTCGATGGGACAAATGGTTGATGCTATTGTGCTGAATATTGACCGTGATGGCAAGAAATTGTCACTCGGAATGAAACAACTCACCCCTGATCCTTGGCAGCAACTTCTCCAGAAATATCCTGTCGCATCGGCGCACCGTGGTGCTGTTCGCAATATCACCAACTTTGGTGTATTTGTTGAACTGGAGCCAGGAGTGGACGGTCTTGTTCACATCAGCGACCTGTCGTGGACGAAGAAAATTCGTCACCCCGGGGAGTTTGTGAAAAAAGGTGAAGAAATTGATGTGGTCATTTTGGGCATTGACCTCGACCAGCGTCGCATCTCGCTTGGACACAAGCAAGTACGCGATAACCCATGGGATGTCTTCTCCGAAGATTACCGTGTTGGTATCCAAACGCAAGGTCGCATCGTGCGCATCATTGAAAAAGGCGTGATTGTTGAATTGCCGCAAGGCGTGGATGGATTCGTCCCAACATCACAACTTTCCTTTGCCCCCGTCAAAAATATCGCCGATTTCTTCCGCGTTGACGAAAGTCTGCCGCTTCGCGTTATTGAATTTGACAAAGATGCTAAGAAAATCGTTCTCTCGGCAGTCGAATACCTCAAAACACAAGAGCAACCTGCTATTGACGCTTACAACGCCAATCACCCCGTTCCGGGCGCAGAAAACTACGTTGCTGAATTGAGCGTCAATAACTTGACCGACTAAAAAAGAATACGATAATTCCGCTTATACCGAAGCTCGATAGTAACTCTATCGGGCTTCGCTGCTTTTTATAGATGAGTGGCTCATTATTCTTCTCATTGCGAAAGAAGACTGTTTTGCGTAATTTGCTCTTGAGAAGGCAATGCCAGTGACATTCTTTCAGCACCACCACCAGACCTTTCGTCCATCACAGTCCCATTCGTTATTTTTTGATACAACCACTATGAATTACCGTTTGGCTCTCCTTTTCGTGCTTGTCGTTGCCAGTGCAAGCGTACAAGCATTTGCGCAGCCTGTTTCGTCGCGGAATGACACCACTCGTTCCAGTCGTGGGCGCGATTTTTATATGGTTTTCCTGCCAAATTTTCACGAAGAAAGCCGCGACAGCTCGAATACCCGCGATTCGCTTTTTATTTTTATTACCTGCGACAAAGCCACAAGCGGGCGTATCACGTACCGTACCCGCTTGGGGCGCGAGGTTTCACGCGCTTTTGCGCTTCCCGACCCAACGCAAATTTTCACTTTTGCTATGAACTACGGCGATATTGAATTGGAGGGCTTTAATGCCAACCAGACACTCAACCGCTTTGCTCAAAGTGAGCAGGTTGCGCCCCAATACGTCCGCATTGAAGCAAATGACGAGGTGACGGTGTATGCCCTTAACCAAGCTCGCTTCACGAGTGATGCGCACTTAGTTTTGCCTGTGCCGGCATTGGGGCGGGAATATGTCGTCATGGCATACACAAGCGATGGAAGCGGGCTGCCCTTTTTCGGCAATATGGTCGGAAGCGATACACCATCGCAATTTGCTGTTGTTGCCGTTGCGGACAACACCGAAATCACCGTAAACCGCACGGTAGCGACCTTTCCAAGCCAATCCAGCAGCACTCACACCATCCGACTTCAGCGCGGCGAATCGTATTTGCTTCAAGCAGATACCCGCATCAATACCGGGCGCGGTGACCTCACAGGCTCGCGTGTCAAAGCAACAAAGCCTGTCGCCGTTTTTGGCGGTCATCAACGAACAGTGCTACCGATTCAGCTCAAAGCCGCTCTGAGTTCCCGTGACCATCTCGTCGAGCAGATGCCGCCTGTTGAGACATGGGGCAAAAGTATTTTTCTTGTTCCACACGCCCAACCGTCGAACCAAGCAGTCGCCGGAAGCGATGTCTATCGCATTCTTGCAGCATACAATGGCACACAAGTCTTGCTCAATGGGCAGCCGTTGGCGACATTAAACGCCGGAGAATTTTACGAAGCACCTCTCACGCAAGAAGGCTGGGTCACGGCGAATGAGCAAATACTCGTTGCTCAGTTCAAAAAGACTGCCACACCTGCCGGGCTTAGTGGTGGTCTCGGTCCTCAGGTCGGCGACCCTTTTATGATGGTTATTCCAACGGTGGAGCAGTATGATAAAAGTTATCGATTCATCAATGCTCAGGTGCCAGATGAGCGGGCTACTGGCGGACAGTCTTTTATTGAACATTATGTCACGATTGTTGTCCATGCAAACGGTGTCCGCTCACTCTTACTTGATGGACAGTCCGTTCCACAAAATGCGTTCCGCCCGATTCTTAATTCGGGCTATGTGTATGGGAATTTTCGTGTTTCCGGCGGTGTACATACCGCACGAGGCGACTCGGCGTTTGGTATTTACGTCTATGGCTATGGGCAGGCAAATTCCTACGGCTATATCGGCGGTGGGAAGTTGCGTGTGATTGCACCTGACCGCGACCCGCCTCAAATCGTGCTTCGCAGAGAATGTTTCGGCGTAAGCGGTACTGTGCTTGACACACTTGTCACGGATTCGCGGATTGATAGCGTACGCCTTGCTCCGACAACGTTTGCAAATGTTTCGTTGCGTGTGGAGCCATTTATGCGGTATGCTGATTCGGTGCGCTTTCGTGCTGATTTGGTCAATATCTTTGCTGACGGCGGCTTTAGCGTGGAAGCGCGTGATTCGGTCGGTTTTGTGACTCGCCGCACGGTGCCGATATTTGGCTTTACCGTTGGCTTGCAAGGACAAAATGCAACGGGGGCGGCTGTACCTGTGCGCTTACAAATCCCAACGGGCAGAACACGAACATTCCCTTTTGTCATTAGAAATTATGGTGCAACAGCACAGACCATTTCCACACTTCGCTTTATGCTCGGCACACCGAATTTGCAAATTGTTGGCACAACGCTTCCTATCGTGCTTGCGGCGGGTGCAAGCGAGACCTTGCAAGTGAGTTACCGTGCGCTGTCGGACGGCATCGTCAATGATACGCTTCGTGTGGGCAATACGTGTGCAACTCGTGCAGTGGCGCTCTTCACGTTGGAAGCTATTACCGACCGAACGCCGCCAGTCGTTGCCCGCAATCCCGATGCGTGTTCGCAGCGCATCGCCTTTGATGTGACCGATGGTGGCACACTCGCCTCTGGCGTGGCAAGCGTCACGCCGATACGGCTTGTGAACTGCACCTTGCGTACCGATAGCATTGGTGCTGTCCGCACACGGAGCATTTTGAGTGTGACCAACCCGCGTCTGGATGCTTTTTACACTATTCAAGTTCAAGATTCTTCAGGAAATATTGCCACTGTCAGCGATGTTATTCAAGGCTTTACAGTGGCATTGGTTGGTGACCGAACAACACTGGGAAATTTTGGTGAAACAAGCACGGGTGGCACGACAAATTGCATTCGCCTCGAATACCGCAATACCGGTTCGTTACCGTTTTCTCTGCGCAATCTTGCTCCGCAAGGCAATATTAGCTTTTCTGCACCGCCATTGCAATTTCCCATCACCATCGCGCCCGGCGCGACAAGCCGCATCACACTTTGCTTCGTGCCGACGGAGTTCCGCGATTACCGCGATACGCTGATTCTTGGCGCAAATTGTGTTGGCGATACGCTGATTTTGCGCGGCACAGGGATTACGCCTGTTTACGACGCGACTTCGCGGTGCGATGTCCCGATTCAACTCCGTGTTCTTTCCACACCGGCGGTGCTGGCGATTGTCCATACTGCCCCGCAGCCTGTTTCCGACGTAGCCACCGTGCGTGTGCAATCAAGCGAGGCAGCAACTATCAGCACGACCCTCTACTCCACCGATGGCATAGAGCGCGGTGGTCCTTTTGTGATGAATGTTGAAGCGGGCGAAACCGATGTTCGGTTGGACACAAAAAATCTCGAAACGGGAGTATATTTTTGCGTCGTCCAATCAGGTTTGAAGCGGGTTATGCGGCAAATTGTGATTGTTCGATAGCGCACCAAAACGGCTTAAATGCAAAGAGCGCTCTGAGGGTTTATCTGCCCGCAGAGCGCTCTTGGTTATTTCACCAACTTGGCTTTACTTTTTATTTTCCGGACGCAAGCTGCGAACGGTCTTTCCGGCTTGCCACATCTCGGAATTACGCAATTCCGTGAGTTCGACTTCCAACTTTTCACGGTAATCGGGCTGGCTGTTGGTTGCGATGGAACGTGCAGCCTCTTTGCCTGTGGCAACGCTTTCGTAGAGGTCTTCCATCACGGGAGCAACGGCATCGCGGAATTTATTTTTCCAATCCAAAGCGCCACGCTGTGCGGTTGTGGAGCAGTTCGCATACATCCAATCCATACCGTTTTCTGCCACCAGTGGCATGAGGCTTTGGGTGAGTTCTTCAACGGTTTCATTGAATGCTTCCGACGGTGTATGTCCGCGCTTGCGAAGCACGTTGTATTGCGCCTCGAAAATGCCCTGAATAGCGCCCATCAGCGTTCCGCGCTCGCCCGTCAAATCCGAATAGACCTCTTTTTCAAAATTCGTCTCAAACAAATATCCCGAACCAACGGCGATACCAAGCGCAATGGTGCGGTCTTTGGCACGTCCGGTAGCATCTTGGAAGATCGCATAGCTCGAATTTAAGCCACGCCCGGCAACAAATAAGCGGCGAAGCGACGTACCGGAGCCTTTGGGGGCAACCAAGATTACGTCCACATCCGATGGCGGCACAATTCCTGTTTGCTCTTTGTAGGTAATGCCGAAGCCATGCGAGAAATAGAGCGCTTTACCTTTGGTGAGGTGTTTTTTGATGGTGGGCCACATCGCTATTTGCGCTGCATCGGAGAGCAGATAGCAAATAATCGTGCCTTTCTCTGCGGCTTCTTCAGGCGAGAAAAGTGTTTTGCCCGGAACGAAGCCGTCGGCAACAGCTTTATCCCAAGACTTAGAGTTTTGGCGCTGCCCGACAATAACATTGATGCCATTGTCTTTTTGGTTCAGTGCCTGTCCGGGACCCTGAACGCCGTAGCCGATAACGGCAACAACTTCATCTTTCAAGATTTCTTGCGCTTTTGCAAGGGGAAATTCTTCGCGGGTCACGACGTTTTCTTCTACGCCACCGAAATTCAATTTTGCCATAAAACAGTCTCTCTGAAAATAATAATGAAAAGAAAAGGATTATGAGTTTTTGCCAAGATAAAAATTTTCTATACAGGCTTACAATGAAAATGATAGACTACACCCCGATAGTCTCAATTTCCTCCGCAGCGCGTAATGCCTCCATCTCGCGGAGATAGTGGTCTAAATCGTTTGCCGAGCGCGTCATTGCTACTCTGCCGGATTTCGCAAATTCCAAGACGTGGTATTCTTTGAGTGCATCCAAAAGCATGAAAATCTCCACGCGCCGCCCAAGTTTTTGAACGATGATATACTCTTTTTCGGCGCTTTGGATTCCGGCATTGTATTTTTTGAGGGTGTTCAAGAAAGCAGTAAACGTGCCGTCGGCAGCGATTTTGAGTGCATCAATTTTGTAAAGCGCAAGCTCTTGATACACCGTTTCTTCTTCGGCATGAAGCGAGGCTTTTATCACCTCCACAAGTTTCTCAATTTGCTTGACAACCTTGACGGCACGCTCTTCCGTTGTGCGCGTCGTGATGGTGAAGCGGTGTACGCCTTCGACCTCGCATTCGCTGGTGGTCAGCGATTCGATATTGATATGCCGCCGCGTGAAGATAATTGTGATGCGATTCAGAAGCCCGATGCGGTTCTCGGTGAACGCGATGATGGTAAAAAGTTTTTTTTGTTGATTCATGGTTTTGATTAGACAAAATTTGTTATAAATGGAGAATTCAGCGATTGATGTAAAACTATGCGTGAACAAGCACTTCAGGTTCATCAAACTCATAAAGAGGCAACATTCC
>JAAFHM010000120.1 GCA_013298375.1 Ignavibacteria bacterium
CAAGAGACGCGCCCTTGAGCCAAGCCACCAGCGCAAGCCGCGTGTACCGAGATTGTTCAGATTTCCTTGCGGCAGCACGATAGCAATGCGCCCACCGGGCTTCAAAATATCAAGGCAGCGCTCCAGAAAAAGAATATCGCGTTTCATGCCGTTTACGCTGCGTTTGGTTTGCTTTTTCCCGGAGGCTTCTTCAAGAATATCTTGCACTTCCTCATCGTCGTCGTTATCGTCGGCACTCAGTTTTCCGCTCACAGCAAGGTCGTAGAGGTCGTAAGCGATAAGCTGTGTTTTTCCGGTAACTTTTCCGGCAAAGGGCGGGTTTGTTAGAACAATATCGAAATTACCGTCGCGGGTGGTTTTAGCAAATTCGCCGATTTTTTTTGCTGCTTCGGAGTTTTGCCATTCGCGTACATCCAAGGCATTAACACAAAAGACATTTGATTTGCCGTCTCCGGCAATAATCATCATTGTTTTGGCAACCTTTTTCAGACGCTCATCGAAATCAACGGCAAACAGGTGTTCGTTGGCATAGCGATAAATCTCGGCTTCTTTCCAGCCATAGAGTTTTTGGACATGGCGAATGGTGTGAATCAAAAAGCCGCACGAACCGCACGAGGGGTCAATAACTTTTTCGCCGTCTTGCGGGTTCAGCATTTGCACACACATTTTTACCACAGGGCGGGGCGTGAAGTATTGTCCTTTTTGTCCTTTTTGTTCGGGATTGATAAGATACTCAAAGGCTGCATCCGCCGCTTCCAAATCTGTGTGCATAAGCGCGAAGGGTTCTAGGGCTGCGGCGCAGAGCCGCAAAGCGTCGCCGCGAAGTTTGATGGTTTCGCCATCGTCAAAGATTTGATTCCAGTTCGGACGCTTTTTGGCTGCCTGAAAAAGCCCGTCGAATCGTTTGTAAACATCTTCCGGCGAGCCGATAGGTACGCGAAATTCAACGGAATCCGACGGCTTGCGTTTTGGGCGAAGTTCGTCGTGCAGCTTCGCAAAAAAGAGTTTGAAGAGTTCGTCAAAAGCGTTTACTCCGGCACTTGACAATACGTCGTGTTCCAGACGTTCAATAAGCGCCCGCATATCCACAATGGGCTTGAGTTCAGCAAAGGTGAGTGGTTTGAGAATATCGTCCAGCGTCTCGCCGTATCTGGGCACGCGGGCAATATCTCGAAATTTTACGGCTTTATTGGCTTTTTCTTCTTCTTTGAGTTGAAAGGTGTGATCGCTTCCATTCGACCAACAGCCGAAGGAACACCCTGTCCAGCGCAAGTATGAGCGCAACTGCTCTAAGCCTTCTTTGGAATTGGGCTTTTTGAGTTCAAAGACGATAAAGGGGTCGGTACAAGCATCGTCGGAAAAAATCGTGATGTCAGTGCGTTCCTTTTCAGCATCTTCACCGCGCTGCACCGCCCATTCTACCTGTACCCGCGCAAGGGAGTATTTGAGCGTGTCTCGAATCCAGACAAGAAACATTTGCCGAACAACTTCTTCCGGCTTTGCCCGAAGCCATTTCAGGCGTTTGAGGCAATAGATTTCAATTTTATCATTGTGCCGACGAAATTGGAGTTTACTCCGCTCGTCGCGCTCGAAAAATTTCAAGCCAAATTTGGTAGCCGGGTCGCGGAAAATTTCATCAAGAAATTCGTTGTTCGTCATGGTCATTACTTGTTCTGATGAATAGCAAAAGAAAATTTATGTCGGGCAAAGATACAATTTACCGTCATTCTATGCGATGAAAAATGTGTGATGATGTTTGGGCTACAACAATTTTCTCATTTTCCCGCGATTGCGCACTTGGAAGGTTTGGAACTGGAAATCATTGGTAAATGGCTGTGGGTCGGTGGCAACACCTACGCGCACCGCGAGACGCTCAAACGCGAAGGCTTTTGCTTCGCACCCGTGAAAAAATTGTGGTTTTTCCGTTCGCTCGAATACCGTACCCGTACACGCGGCGAAGCGCAGGACATCAACGACATCCGCAGCAAATACGGCAGCGAAAAGGTACGGCAAAATGCAGCACGAGTGCTGCACTAAATCAACATCTCACAAACAAAGTCCGCTTTGGCAAATGCTGAAGCGGGCGTATTTTTTTTCAAAACTATGCTGGAAGAACTGAAAATTACCTCGCTCAAAAAATGGCGAGAACAGAGACGGAGCGGCATCGGTGGCAGCGATATTGCTGCGCTTATGGGCGTAAACCCGTTTGCAAATGCCGATGATGTGTACCGCTCGAAAGTCGAAGGTTACGACATCCCCGAAACAGAGCAGATGCGGATTGGCAAACGCATTGAACCGTTTATCGTGCGTGAGTTTCATCATGCCAAGCCTGAATTTGCTATCGTTAATCCGAAGCGTCTCTACAAGCGCGATAAAATCTATTTGGCAACGCCCGACCGTTTACTTTGTATCGGTAATACCGCACCACAGGCAAAGCCTCATGCAATTTTGGAAATCAAAAATTGTGAGTATTGGTCAAAGGAAAAGCGCACGATGGCAGCGTATCAAGTGCAGTGGTACTTGTTTGTGCTGGGGTTGAAGTTTGGCTATGTGTGTGCAATGGAAAAGGGTTGGAAGCTGCACGTGCAGCCGATTGTGCGTGATGAAGAACTCATTGAGCGAATGCGCGACACGGCGCAGATGTTTTGGGAGAAAATAGGCGAAAAAGTAGAAGGACTGGAGAAAGTTTAGGTATTGATTAGGTATTACAAAACAAAACGGCTTGAAACGTTAGGTTTCAAGCCGTTTTATGTACAGAAGGTGGGAGTCGAACCCACACGGGTGTTAAGCCCACTGGATTTTGAGTCCAGCGCGTCTGCCGGTTCCGCCACTTCTGCGTCCAATTCGGATACAGACTTTTTATCGAAAAAAAAGCCCCAATAAAGGGGTCTTTTGGTGGGCAGTGAGGGATTTGAACCCCCGACATCCTGCTTGTAAGGCAGGCGCTCTGAACCAGCTGAGCTAACCGCCCGTATTTTTTTAACACAAGTGTCAAATACAGAATTGCAATATAGCAGGATTGCCGCTATATTTGCAAATAAAATTTTTCATCCACGCTATTTTTTTTGTTTATGCCTAGCCAATTTGCATCCTCTTTTTCGTGTAGCGGAATGATTGTCAATGTGTTAGAGCGCACCATTCGCGGCGGTACACTCCACGCCCACGCCGGAAAAATTTCTGCGATTGACTACGATGACAAACATTACGACACGTTCCTCCTGCCCGGATATGTGGACGCGCACGTCCATATCGAAAGCTCCATGCTTGTTCCGTCGGAATTTGCACGAATGGCTGTTGTGCATGGTACGGTTGGAACAGTCTCCGACCCGCATGAAATCGCCAATGTGTTGGGCATTGACGGCGTTCGATATATGGTGGAGAATGCCAAACACGTGAACTTCAAAATCAACTTCGGCGCTCCGTCCTGCGTTCCGGCAACGACTTTCGAGACCGCGGGCGCAGTTGTTACGGCTGAAGATATTCGGGAACTCTTTGAAAAAGATGGACTGAGGTATTTAAGCGAAATGATGAATTTTCCCGGAGTGCTGTTTCGTGATGAAACAGTGATGGAGAAAATCCGCATCGCGCATGAACTCAAGCGCCCTGTGGACGGACACGCACCTGGTTTGCGCGGCGATGATGCAGCGAAATACATTTCTGCCGGAATTTCCACTGACCACGAATGTTTTACGCTCGAAGAAGCACTGGATAAAGTCAAGCACGGCATGAAGATACTGATTCGAGAAGGCTCTGCGGCGAAGAATTACGAAGCGCTCCACAGCTTGATTACCAGCCACACCGCGCAAACTATGTTTTGTAGCGATGACAAACACCCCAACGACCTTGCTGTGAGCCACTTGGACGAGATAGTCCGCCGCTCGGTTCAAAAGGGACACGATGTGCTGAACGTGCTGCAATGCGCTTCGGTGAATCCTGTGCTGCATTACGGATTGGATATAGGACTCATGAGGGTTGGTAACGCTGCGGATTTTATTGAAGTAGATAATTTGCGCGATTTTCGTACTCTGCGCACCTTCATTAACGGGGAGTGCGTTGCCGAAGGTGGAAAAAGCCGTATAGAGCGCATTACGGCTCGGCTTGTGAACAATTTTCACTGTTCGCCAAAACAAGCCTCTGACTTTCATATTCCCGTAGAAGAAGGTACAACAGCAGTAACGGTGAGGGTTATTGAGGCATTAGATGGGCAACTTATTACGAATGAGATTCATGAAACCCTGCAAACAAGCAACGATGGGCTTCAGAGCGACACCCAACGTGATATTTTGAAGATGACGGTTGTTAATCGCTATACTGATGCTGCTCCGGCACTGTGTTTTATCAAGAATTTTGGTTTGAAGCGGGGCGCGATTGCGTCCTGCGTCGGGCATGATTCGCACAATATCATTGCTGTCGGGACAAGTGATGACGCGCTTGCGGCTGCGGTCAATGCCATTATCAAGGCAGAAGGCGGCATTGCGGTTGTGGATGGCGAGAGCATAGATGTACTGCCGCTTCCTGTGGCGGGGATTATGACGAATGAGGATGGCTACGCCGTCGGCGAGGCATATTCTCGCATTGATGCTAAGGCAAAAGCGCTCGGCTCCAGTCTTCATGCGCCGTTTATGTCGCTTTCGTTTATGGCGCTTTTGGTAATTCCCGATTTGAAATTGAGCGACAAAGGCTTGTTTAGCGGGCAGAAGTTCGCCTTTACGCCGCTTTTTGTTTGAAAACACTTTTTGCGAGAGAAACCTCTATGAACGAAATCTTTGCAAATATCAAAACCGCCCCCAACCAAGCATTCATCGGTCTTACGGGCGGCATTGGGAGTGGAAAAAGCACTATTGCGGCGTTTATCCGCGAGGCGGGGCATCCTGTTTTGAGCGCTGACGATATTGGGCGCGATTTAACCAATACACACCCTCGCGTCAAAGCCGCCATTAACGAGGCTTTTGGCGAAATGTATCTGCCGGATGGTTCGCTAGACCGCGTAAAAATGGCTTCGTTGGTTTTTGGCGATAGACCAGAACACGCACAAAACCTTGCTCGAATCAATAGCATTGTCCATCCGTTTGTCTGGCAGGAAGTCGCTCGTCAGGCAAAAGAGCAGTTCCAAGCAGGGAAACGGTTTGTTTTCAATGAAAGTGCGTTGTTATTTGAAACGGGTGCTGATAGATTCTACGATGCCATTTTGGTCGTCGATGCCGACGAAGAGGTGCGTGTGAGACGGCTTGCAGAAGGGCGGAATATTCCAGAAGATGAGGCGCGTCGGCGCATTCAAGCGCAGATGCCCGCAGAGGAGAAGAAGCGGCGAGCGGATTATGTGTTGGCGAATAACGGCTCACAGGCAGACGCAAAAGCCAGAACATTGCTGTTTTTAGAGCAAATTGAGCAAACAGAAGGTGTGCCTATCCGAAAAACTCGGTAGGATGCCGGAAGGTGGTGACGTGATAGAACGAGATGACGGGGATTTTATTAAACGGCTCTCGTTAGCCATGCAAATTTTTTAGCGCAAGAATTTCTTTTCGGCAATAAGATAAATCGGAATGCCAATAGCAGCAATAAGCAGCAATCCTTTAATGGAGAAAATTGCGCCGATAATGCCAAAAATTATGCGGAGGATAAACCCGGCAATCACAAATGCACCAACAACTAACGCTATTTTTTTGAGAATTTCCATAGTCGTGTGGACTCGAAGAAAAGTGAAGGAAATCTTTGTAACACATACCGATTGTGGATGATATGTGCAAGTGTGTACTTCTCAAAGAACGAAGGTTCGGCAAAAAAGTTTCATTTTGCCCATCAATCAGACAAAACATAGCATCAAGAATAGGCACCTGTCCCGTTTGTCATCGTTCAGCGAGAATGAGGCATCACACAGGAAATTCGATGATAAATGTCGCTCCGCTACCTTCTTCCGACTCGCACCAAATCCGTCCATGTAAAGTTTCAACCAGCGTTTTGACAATCGAAAGCCCCAAACCCGTCGAATTTTCTCCGCCCGTTGGCTTGGCGGACAATCGGGCAAATTTTCCAAACAGTTTCGGCATATCCTCCGCACTAATACCGGGTCCTTGGTCGGATACCGCAAGCCGAATTGCTCCCGTTGTCGGCATGAGTTTGAAGCGTATTGTGGTGTGGTGCGGTGAGTATTTAATCGCATTCGAGCCAACATTTTCAATAATGCTCCGTAATGCCATTGGATCGGCAAGAATACTAATAGAATCGGCTTCCGGGGCGTATTCTTCAACAAGGACAATTCCCTTGCGATCCGCCACCGAACGCAAATCTCTCACCACCACTTCCATCGCGTGCTGAAGCGGGATGTTGGCGAGTTGCACTTGCATTGTACCGGTTTCAATGGCGTTAATATCCAGCAACTTAGAAATAATGCGGTTCATACGCATTGCCGTCATTTCGATTTGGTCGGCTTTCTGCACAATTTCTTGTGTTTCCATACGGTCAGCATAGCGCTTCATCAAACCAGCACTCATCATTATTTGTGCCAGAGGATTTTTCATGTCATGTGCAGCGATTCCCAAAAACTCATTTTTTTCGGTATTGAGTGTTTGGAGCATCGTATTCCGCAACGCAAGTTCTGATGCGGTTTGTTGCATCGAAGAAAGTGTTCGCGCTTTGGAAAATGCTGCAATAATGTGTTCCCGGTAATGCCGACATCGCACAATGTCTGCTTCGCTGAATGCTGTGGGCGAAGAAAAATTATCAAAAAATAAAATTCCTTCCATCGAACCGGCAATCGGAATCGTAATCAGTAAGGCGCAGGCTGGCGGTGCAATGGTGAATTTCTGACCTTCGGGAGTATTCGCCGGAAAATCCGTGACGACATAAACGCCGCCTTCCAAGCCGTAAACGCCTGTGTAGCGGCGCTCCATTTCCTCATGCGTTAGCACAACATCAGCAAATGTGGAGTGGGAATAGCCATGAAATGCCACAAATCGGTAACAACTATTATCATGGTCAAGCGCCAGCACAGAGCCTTTTTCCGCCGAAGGTAAGAGCAGATGCCCTTGTTCCAGCAGGGTTTGTAATAAGCGCGGGGTATCGGTCTCGCGGTTAATTGTTTTAACGATAGAATCAAGCGTTTCGAGTTCTTGGATTTGTAATTGAATCGCTCTATTGAGGCGCTGCAAATGCAAGTTGGATTCGCTTAATTCCGCATTTGCCAACTCAATTTCTGCTGCTTGATCTTCCAAAATACGCTGCTGTCGCTCAATTTCCTGATTTGCCTCTGAGAGTGCCTGATTTTGAGCCTTGAGTTTTTGTCCAGCTTGCTTTCTCAAGTAAGAACGATTGGCAAAAATCATCACCAGTGCCAATGCCGCGCACGTAATGGCGATGAGCGTGTTTCGCAACATAACTTCGCGGTTTTGCTCAAGCTCTTTGAGCCGCGCTATAAGCAATGTTGATGTGGTATCGGCAGATGGCGGCTTTTGATGTTGTGCCTCGCTGCGATACAAAAAATACGTGCAAAGCAGTGCCAGTGCGAAAAAGAGAATACCAATACGCCGAAAGCGCAGAACAAAGCGTGATTCGTTTGATAATGGGTGGACGGGCATAATGTGGTGCTGTGGTCGCAATATCGAAAAGAGTGAAAGGACACAAATTAGGCAAATACCACCGATACGGCAATGCGACTTGCCTGTATAGTGAAAATTTGATGTTCAAGGTGACTTGAGTCGTATATTGCGTTATCAAACCATTACACACACTTTTTTCTCGCACAGTAACTTCTCGCAAACGCTATGCCCCCAAGAACCTACCATTTCACCGACCGCGACCGTCAGCGTTTCGCCGAACTTCGCCCAGAGATCCAAGTGCGGTTGGAGGATTTTCAGCGTGTTCCCACATCGCAGCGTTTTTATGAACTCTGCTATTGCCTTTGTACACCGCAATCCAAAGCCGAAAATGCAAATGCTGTTGTTAATATCCTTCAAGAGCGAGATTTTGAGCGACTTGGGTTCGACCCCGTTGCTGTTCTCCGCGACAAAGCGCACTACATTCGTTTCCACGAAACAAAAGCAAAACGCCTTCTGAAAGCACGAGACCATTGGTCAGCGATAGCATCCATGCTGGATTCTGCGATGGACGATGAACAGAAACGGGAATGGTTGGTCGAAAATGTCGATGGAATGAGTTGGAAAGAGGCTTCGCACTATTTGCGGAATATCGGCTATCGTAATCTTGCTATTTTAGATCGCCACACGCTAAAGCATCTTGTTCGGTGCGGAGTTTTCGATGATGTGCCGAATATTGCGGGGAAAAATCGCTATCTGGCGGCTGGAGAAGGCTTCAAGAGCTTTGCGGCATGGGTTGGCGTTCCAATGGATGAATTAGACCTCTTTTTTTGGGCATCAGAAGCCGGACTGATTTTGAAATAAACATCTGCGCACACGTCCCATGATTCTTCACTATTTTTTCTTGATAAAGCCCAGAAAATCAAGCGTGTCCGGCACTGCTCGCCAGAGAAGCCGCAGAGGGAAATTTAGGCGCGACCGCACAAAACCAAAGACCAGCGCTCCCAGCGTGGCGGTGTAGATAACAAAACCAAGCGGCGCAAAGGCAGGAATCCGCAATAAGCCCACCAACACAAGACCGCCCAAACCCGCCAAGACCGCCGTAATGATAAACACCAGCAATCGCCGCATCTCGCCAAGCCCCAACATCACAGGCAATAGCGCCACAAAAGGCATCGCTGGAGCCGCAAACGCCAATAAGCGAAAATATCCGACGGCGGCGGCGTATTTAGGAGACAAAAGTCGCGAAATCACATATTCCGCCACATTGAGTTCCGTGAGTAGCAGAACTACAAGCGTTGCTGCGAGGCTGAAGGACACCATTTTTGAGAGCATTGCCGTCAGTTCTGTTTGGCGATTTTCATGTAAAAGCCGCATGGTCGCTGGATAAACAAGGCTTGTAATGGCACTGAAGCCTTCGTCGAAAAAGCGGAACAGCGTCTTGGCGGATTGATACATACCAACCGTCGCAGCGCCGAAAAAATACTGCACCACCGTCACATCCAACTGCCGCACAAGATTCCCCAGAAGACTTGCTGTGCCTTGGTATGCGCCCGCTCGAAAGAGTTCACGTAAACTGAGATGCCGTTGGCTTTTGAAGGTCAGTTGCGACCGCGTTATCCAAAGTGCCGCCAGAGAACTCGCTGCCATGCCGCTTGCCGCAATCGCCAGCATTGCCTCGAATGACACAAGACGCTCCGATGCAAGCATCCATGCTGTGAGAGCAGTCATTGTGCCAATCCAAATGCTGTTAACAATAAATATTGACCGTGCCTGCACGTCGCGTATCAGGTATTTCAAACAAAGCGTTCGCGGCAGACCAAGCAAGCAAAAAAGCGGCAAATACTCCGCGACTGTCGTCAGCCGTGGTTCACTCAGCAGCCATGCAAAAGGCATTTGTAAAAGAAACACCAGCAATGATGCGCCGAGTACGAGAACACAATGCCACACTATGGCAAAACGGTTAATGCTACCGCGAACTTCTTTGTCCGCCCCAAAAATAATCAGTGATTGTAAGATAAACCCATCGCTAACGGCAAAAATGAAGGTTTGAAGCGCATTGCAGAGCGTATAAAGCCCAAGTTCCTGCAAAGGAAGGGCGTTGTTTTGGAGAATATTGACAAAGCCATAGACGAGATACAGCCCCTTGTCGGCGGCTGTCCACGAAATTTTGGCAAGATGGTCTTGAATGCGCACCATGAGGAAGTGTTAAGTTTTGAGTGCTGAGTGAGGTCAAATTTTGGTTCGTATGTTGTGGGTTAAATTTTATTAAGTCTTTGTTTTTTTTTCAGCAATTCTGTCTAAGAAACTCAACACTTAACACTCAAAACTCAACACTACCCGAATCTTTTGTGCAACCGCCTGAAAAACTTCGTCCACCGTGATAGTGTTTAAGCAGTTTTTATGCCCGCATATTTCCACATTGAGGCTTTCGCGCTTGATTTGCCCCAAGACAAAACACGGGCTGCATGGTAAATCCTTGCGAATGTCGGTGTGCCGCTCCGCATCAAGCGCCCGGAAACTCGCGTAATCCGTCATGCCGAAAATCCGCACCGACGGCACGCCAAGCGCCATCGCAATATGCCCAACACCGCTTTCATTCCCCACAAACACATCCGCACTTGCCAGAATGCGGCAAGTCTCAGCAAGGCTTTCGGTGCTGAAATCTCCTGCGCGTGGCGTGGAGACGTGGATTGCGGCATGACCAATTTTCTCAGCCATTGATTCTAGCAGCATCCGTTCCGACGCATCGCCTAGAAGCGTTATCGTAGCGGCATATTCGCGCACAAGACGTTGACAAAGCGCAATAAATCGTTCTGTTCCCCAATTTTTCCAGCCTAGAAGCGGGCTGACGGCAGCATGAACGGCTACATGGGGCTTTTGGTGCGGGCTACGGGAAAGTTGGGGGGTGAATAAGTGAAATGCTTGGGTCGTCGTGGAAATAACCGCATCTGCCGCCAGCGCCCGAATGATGCGGGCGTAGCGTTCGGTCTCGTGTATCTGCTCGTCGGGAGCAAGTGCCGCCGCGTAGTGCATAAGCCAATCGGGGCGGAACCGCACTCTGGAGGCGCTTTTCCGGGTCAACGTATGTCCAGCGCGGTGTGGAACAGTTTTTAGGAACGGAACAAAATGCTCAATCGGTGCGGTATAGGAACAGAAAACGCAGTCGTAGCCTTGAGCAATAAGGAATTTGTTCATTTGCCGACGCTCGCGCCAGTTAGCTGTTTTAAATTCAAAAAAGTGCATGGTGCGAAAAATATCGGCAAGCTGAAGAACGTGGTAAGCGGCTGTCCGCCGAGAGCCGATGAAATCCAGTGTGGCGTTGGGAAAAAGCCGACGGAGCGCCTTCAGTGCTGGGAGTATCATCACGCCATCGCCCAAACCCAAATACCCAAAGACAAGGATTCGCTGCACCTGATCGCGTTCTTGAGCAGCGAGAGGAGCTTTTGCTTTCTGCGCAAATGGGCGCGAGAGCAGAATTTCAGCAAAAGCGGTGGTGAGATTAAAAAGGCGAGAGAGGCGCATACCTAGGTCGTGTTTACAAACTGAGAAATAGTATATTTGTGTTGAATAGTAACTACTGACCATCAAGCAAATACCTATGTCAGAAGACCATCGTTACGAACTCACCGACTACCAGTGGGAGCA
>JAAFHM010000232.1 GCA_013298375.1 Ignavibacteria bacterium
CACTTCGCTTTACCCGTATTACCGATATTGACGAGCGTAAAGCTATTGAGATGGATTTGCTCCGACACAAGGAAATGCTGGAAGAAGCTCAACGTATTGCTAATATCGGCTCGTGGGAATTTGACTTGGCAACACAAAAAATAACGTGGAGCGAGGAGACCTTTCGGCTTTTTGGTATGGAGCCGGAGGCTGCTGCACCATCGTTTGAAGAATACCTTGATATGATGAGCGCCGAGCATCAAAAACACGTGCGAACAATGATTGCCAAAGCTATCCGCAATGAAAGTTTTTATCGTATCGAAGCCCGTATTGTCGGGCGCGATGGGATAGTGCGGTATCATGAAGCAAGCGGAAAAGTTGTCCATAATCAGGCGGGCGAGGCGGTTAAACTCATCGGCACGGTGCGCGATATTACCGAGCGCCATCTTCAATCAATGGCTCTGCAAGAAAGCGAAATGCGGCTCCGCAGCATCGTGGACAACACCAATGCGATGATTGCTTCGCTGGCTTTGGACGGCACTATCACTTTTGTTTCTAACAGTATTCAAAAATCCTTAGGCTTTGTTGCCGAAGAAGCAATAGGTCAGCATTTTGCTATGCTCTTGCACCCTGAGCATTATCCGCATATTACCGAGCTTATTGAGAAAAGCCTTGCCGATGAAATACGAGATTCAAGTATGGATGTACGGTTGCGCCATCAAAACGGGGATTGGATTTGGTTCAATGTCATCGCCACCTTAGTCCGCGATAGCAATAATGCGCCATCGCATTTTATTACCATTGCCAGCAATATCGAAGCGCAGAAACAGATGCAAGAAAAACTTCGCCGTAGCGAAGAAAGTCTTGCCGAAGCGCAACGCATGGCGCATCTGGGAAGTTGGTACGCCGATTTACGAACTGAAAATATTGAATGGTCTGACGAGCTGTATCGCATTTATGGGCTTCCGCTCTCAGTAAAACCATTCAATGCACAAGAGTTTCTTACCGTTGTCCATCCTGATGATAAAAAAGCGGCAAAAGACGGCTTAAAACGTGCCATATATCATCACGAAATGATTCAAGAAGAAATTCGTATTATGCGCGGTACAAGAGTTCGGTGGCTGGATACCCGCATCAAACCAATCATTGACAGCAATGGTAAGACGGTTGCTCTTTTTGGGACGATTTGGGACATTACCGAGCGAAAAATTACCGATAGCCAAATTCGGGCGCTTAACCTCACACTGGAAGAGCGTGTACAGGAGCGTACACAGCAACTCGAAGAAACGAATAAGCAACTCCGCAGTAGCCAAACCAGCCTCAAGACGCTGATTGAAAGCACCAATGATGCTATTTGGTCTATTGACCGAACATATCGTTTAACGGCAATGAACGCCGCGTGTTATTCGCTCTTAACGATTCATAATCATTACACCGAACCCAAACTTGGCGACGTGGCGCTACCACTGATACCGGGCGCAGAGTCGAATGAATGGCAACGACTGTATGACCGAGTATTACTTGGCGAGCGCTTTACAACACTGCTGCATTATAGACTTGCTGACACCTATTTTGATGTGGAAGTATCTTTTAACCCCATTATTGACGAACAAGGCAGCATTATTGGCGCGGTCATTTATTCCCGCGATATTACTGAGCGTTTGCAAACAGAACGGGAGTTGCGAGAACGGGAGCAGTTTTTACAACTTATTTTTGATACCGTGCCAGTCGGTCTGTCACTTACCGATAAAATGGGGAATTATCTCCGCATTAATGCGGAGTTTTCTCGCGTTTCTGGTTATTCAGCACCGGAATTAGAGGGGAGATCAATTCGCGCCGTTTTGCCCGAAGAGGTTGCCGATGACGCAATGGAGACCTATCAAGGGCTTTTTGTGAAGACCGTGCTACACAATCAAGGTGAATCAGTTATTCTTCAGAAAAATGGCTCCAAAATTCCCGTTGATTTTGCAACATCGCTTTTTACCACAACATTGGGCGAAGTTTTAGCAATTACGACGATTACAGACATTGCACCGCGCAAACAAGCCGAAGAAGAAGTCAAGCGTGCCTTAGAGCAAGAGCGCGAACTCAGCGCCCTAAAATCGCGCTTCGTCGTTATGGTCTCGCATGAATTTCGCACACCGCTCACAACTATTCGCGCTTCGGCACAGCTTATGGAGCGCCTCCGTGAGCGACTTTCGCCGGAAAAACAGCGCGAGTATCTCCACGATATTCAGCAATCCGTTGACACGATGTCTCACCTCATGGAGGATGTCCTCTATCTTGGAAAAGCAGACGCGCAGGGACTGGCGTGTACACCGACACCAACAAATCTAGCGACGTTATGCGAAAATATTATTAACGGCTTCGAGGTTTTGCCGGAGAATGAGCATCGGATTTTGGCACAAATTATTGGCGCACTGCCACAGTCTCTATTGCTGGATGAAAAACTGCTGCGTCATATTCTCACAAACCTTCTCTCCAATGCCCTTAAATACTCTCCTCAGGAGCAAACCATTGATTTTCATATTCAATATTTGCCTAGCAACGCTGAGGATGAGGAGGGTACAAATCCGGGCGTGATACGTTTTTCCGTTAAAGACAATGGTATTGGTATTGCCGATGAAGACTTACGCCATCTTTTTGAGCCGTTTTATCGCGCCACCAATGTCGGCAATATTTCCGGAACTGGATTGGGATTAGCCATTGTCAAACAAGCAGTGGATGCACATCACGGTGTTATCACGTGCGACAGCACTATTGGTCACGGTACGGAATTTATTGTTGTCATTCCGTCAAGCGTTTCATAAATTTGCGCCGAGGTGAAACTATGAAAAAAATTCTCGTTATCGAAGATGAAAAAAATATCCGCAATCGTATTGTCGATACGCTGGAGTTTGCCGAAGAGCCATATCAAATCTTTGCGGCACAGCATGGGCGCGAGGGTTTGGAACTGGCGCGGCGCGAATTACCGGATTTGATTATTTCCGATGTGATGATGCCGGAAATGGACGGCTACGAGGTCTTAAAAGCGCTTCGCGCCGAAGAAGCGACAGCAACGATACCGTTCATTTTTCTTTCCGCCAAAGCCGATATTTCGCATATCCGCGAAGGAATGAACCTTGGGGCAGACGACTACCTACCAAAGCCCTTCAGTATTGACGAACTCTTGCGGGTTGTCGCCACACGCTTGAGTCGCCAGGAAACACAAGAACGCCGCTCACAGCAGGAATTGAATAGCGTCCGTTTGCGTATTGCCAGTTCGCTGCCGCACGAATTTCGTACTCCATTAAGCAGCTTGATTGGCTTTTCCGAAATGCTTCGCAGCTACAAAAATCTTGACGATGACGCAATTATGATGATGCTCGACCAGATTCGTCATAATTCCGAACGATTGCAGCGATTAGTGGAAAACTTTCTCCTTTTCACCCAAATTGAGGTGGCGATGCTACGGCAGAAAACAGCATTTGTTCTTCCTGTCGACGAAGCAACCTTTACCGAGGATATTCTTGCGGAGCGTATTGCAACTGTTGGAGCGAAGTACCAACGCCAAAGCAGTATTCAAAGCACTCTCGTTGGCGCTCGGTTGCCAGTGGCAATCACCTATTTGCGGAAAATTGTGGAAGAAATTGTTGATAATGCTTGTAAGTTCTCCCGTGCTGAAACACCCGTCGTTATCACTTCTTCACTCACCGATGAGTGGTATATCTTGCAGGTGACCGATTATGGGCGCGGTATGACACAAGAGGCAATCAACTCCATAGATGCGTATATCCAATTTGACCGCGAAATCTATGAGCAACAAGGCATTGGGCTAGGTTTGGCACTGGTGAAACGTATCGTTTATGCCTATAAAGGGTTGATAGAAATACAAAGCGAAATCGGCAAAGGTACATCGATTACTGTCAAACTTCCCCGCACTCTGACACAAGAGTAAAATCATACGCAACAAAACTCAAACATCAAACCCGTCTGAGGCGGCTGAAGAGTGCATGAACACTGATGCCCAGAGACGGGTTTGATGTAAAAATTATCGTATATCTCAAAGGTGTGCCATCACCTTATCCGTCATCTGCACCGTTGAAAGCGGATTAGTCTTGGTTAAATCTCCTGTTCGTGCGCCTTGCTGTAATGCGGTCTCTACGGCTTTTTCGACTGCTTGTGCTTCCTGCTCTAACCTCAGTGAATGGCGTAAAAGCATGGCTGCGCTCAAAATTGTGCCAACAGGATTCGCAATGCCTTTGCCCGCAATATCAGGCGCAGAGCCGTGTATAGGCTCGTACAGCCCCAGCGCAAACCCCTTACTATTTTTCACTTCACCAATCGAAGCCGATGGCAAAAGCCCCATTGAACCCGCCAAAACAGCCGCTTCATCGGTTAAAATATCGCCAAAGGTATTCTCGGTAACAAGCACATCAAACTGCGATGGCGACATCACAAGCCGCATGGCTGCTGTATCCACAAGCACGTGCTGAAGCGTGACGGCGGGGTAATCCTTTGCCATAGCCGTTGCGTGTTCGCGCCAAAGGCGGGATGTTTCCAAGACATTTGCCTTGTCCACGCTTGCCACAACACCGCGCCGTGCCTTGCCTCCGGCGAGTTCAAAGGCGAGTTTCAAAATGCGCTCCACTTCGTAATCGTGATATTCGAGCGTATCAACCGCAGTAATGCCGCCGTCCGTGCGTTTCCGTCGCTCTTTCGGTTGCCCGAAATAAAGACCGCCCGTCAGTTCACGAACAACGATAAAATCTGTCCCGGCGAGGATTTCCGGCTTGAGCGGAGAGGCGTAAGCAAGTTCAGGATAGACTTTCACGGGACGCAAATTTGCATAGAGTTTAAGCGCCTTGCGAATAGCCAGCAAGCCGTCTTCAGGGCGTACTTTTGCCTTCGGGTCGTCCCACTTCGGTCCGCCGACTGCGCCCAAAAGTACGGCATCTGCCTTACCAGCCGCTTCAACAGTCGCTTCCGGCAGCGCCGAACCCGTAGCGTCAATCGCACAGCCGCCGATGAGATGGTCTTCAAACGTGAAGGTGTGATGAAATTTTGTGCCGACTGCCTGCAAAACGCGAACTGCTTCGCGTGAAACCTCAGGTCCTACGCCGTCTCCGGCTAATACGATGATGTGTGCTGTCATGGGAAAAAAGATAGTGTTAAGTTGTACGTGTTAAGTTGTAAGTGTTGAGTTTTGGGTTCGTTTTCTGGGTGCTAAAACGCTGTTGCTTTCAAGTTTAATCCCGCCGTTTCGGGTAAGCCAAAAAGCAGGTTCATATTCTGAACAGCCTGCCCTGATGCGCCTTTGAGCAAGTTATCAATTACCGAGACAATGTGCAACATTCCGTCGTGCTTGGCAAGAGAAAGGACGCATTTGTTGGTATTCACGACTTGTTTGACATCTACCTCGCCATTGGTGATATGGATAAAAGCATCCGATTCATAATATCGCTCATAGATAGACCGCATAAAATCAAGGCTTTCGTCGCATTTGCAATACACAGAAGCTAAAATTCCTCGTGTAAAATTACCACGCATCGGCACAAAAAACAGCTTTTTCTTTGCGGTGAATGTTGGCTGAAGCGTTTGCAAACTCGCCCGAATCTCGCGCAAATGCTGGTGTTCAAACGCTTTATACACGGAAAGATTACTTGACCGCCACGAAAAATGCGACGTTGGCGACAGAGCCTGTCCAGCGCCCGTTGAGCCGGTAATGCCCGTGATATGGACTTCATCAGGCAGCATCGTCGAACTTGCCAAAGGCAGAAGTGCAAGTTGAATGCACGTCGCAAAACAGCCCGGATTGGCGATGTTTGCTTGCTCTTCTCTCGCAAAAGCAATGTGATCTTTGTGCAGTTCCGGCAAGCCATAGATCCACTCATCGGAAGCAGCATATCGAAAATCTTGACTAAGGTCAATTATCCGAACATGGCGTGGAATCTTGTTTGCCGCCAAAAACTTTTTCGCCTCGCCATGTCCGACGCAGAGAAACAACATATCCATATCATACGAAAGTTCGCCCGTAAAATGGCGCTCGGTCTCGCCAAGCAAGTCTGCGTGGACGCTTGCAACAGGCTTTCCGGCATTGCTAGAGCTGTGGATGAAGGAAATATGCGCGTTTGGGTGGCGAAGCAAAATGCGGATAAGTTCGCCTCCGGTGTAGCCCGCACCGCCTACGATGCCGATGTTTACGTGGTTTGTGGTCATGCTATTTCCAGCCCGTAAGGTCAAAAAGTCGTGGTAAAAATGCTCTGAGCGCCTCATTCCAATACTCCCACGAGTGTTTACCGGGAGTTTCGTGGTATTCATAGCGGAAACGCGAGGAATAGAGGGAATCGCGGAACTCACGATTGCCTGAAACGATGTACGCAAGCGGGTCTTGGATTCCGGTGGAAAGGTAGAAATAGGGCAATCGTGCCTTACCCGCAGAATCCAGCATTGAAGCGCTTTTTGCAAGGGTAAACACACTATTTGTGTCCCGTGCAAGGCTTGTTTCCTTGCCAAATGCTTCGAGCAGACTTGGTAGCGCAAAGTCTCCATTGTTGCCCTTTGCCGCTTTATTCCAGCCTTCTCGCATAACCAAGCCGCGCGGCATGGTTAGCGCACCGCTAAAGGAAGCAGAAACGGCGTACTTTTGCGGATATTTCAGTGCAAGCATAATCGCACCATAACCGCCCATCGAAAGTCCGGCAATGGCTTGTTTACTAGTGTCTGCGGCATACCGCGTGGCGATGAGCGCGGGAAGTTCTCCGGCGATGTATTCTTCATAACGGACTTGGGCATTCGTGCTGCTATTCACATACCACGAATTGCTTGCATCCGGCATCACAACAAGGATTTCACGGTTCTGGCAGTATTCTTTCAAACGTGTTTTCCATGACCAATCCAAATGCCCGCCGCCCCAGCCGTGCAGCAAATACAGCACAGGATAACGCCGCGTAGAATCATAGCTTTGCGGCATCATCACCGAATACGTCTTCATGCGCTGTACGGCGTTTGAATAGGCGCTGTCGGTGCGGAGGGTTTGACCAGATAATGAAATGAACCCAGTGAAAACCAAATAAAGCGATATAGAGAAAAGACGGATCATTCTTGCTGATTCACCGAATTAAACATCATCGCCTGATTCGACACAATCTTCGCAAAGCCGCGTACATCCTGCCCTGACCACGCATTATTCATCTCGCCGTATTTGCCGAATTTCGCTTGCATGAGGTCGTGCGGAGATTCGATGCCGACGATGTGAAAACGGTATGGCGCGAGAAATACCTTCGCTGTGCCGCTTACGGTAGCTTGGGTGCTTTCAAGCAGTGTTTCGCAGTTGCGCATGGCGGGTTCGAGGAACTGCCCTTCGTGCAGGAGCGCTCCGTACATGGTGGCGGCTTGTTCTTTGAGGGCGAGTTGTGCTTTGGTCAGCGTGTGTTTTTCGAGCGTGTGATGCGCTTTGATGATGATGAGTGGTG
>JAAFHM010000435.1 GCA_013298375.1 Ignavibacteria bacterium
CCACATCAACGCCAGAGTACCGCGTCCAGAGCGCTATATTGCGTGCGGAAGCTGTCAGAATCAGGTTTTTCACGATATTCCCGCCGAGAAGTTCACGCAAAGCATTGGTGGCGTTATAGCTCAAACTCACCTCGCGCAAACGTACCCAATCGGCAGGCTCTACGCCATTAAAAAATTGACGATGGTCGAGCCGTGCAAAACGCTCTGCGGCGGCGTTGTAGGCGGGTGTGTTCGGCGTAAGGCGCTCCACGCCTTGTACGGCAGGAAGAGCGCGTATCGAAGCAGGCTGCATGGCATTTCCCGGCAATCCGAGTTGCGTGGCAAGCGTGTTGTATTCGAGGTTATTGCCTCGCGCCGGATTGGTTGAAAGCATTCGAGTATTATTGTACAGCACGTGTCCAAGCGCTGTTTCGACCATTGCATAGAGGGTAAAATCTTGCAAAAAGCGAAATGAAACATTGAGCGAACCTGTATAAATCGGCACTGGCGTTCCGGCGTAGGAACGCAGGGAATCTATTTTGGGACCAAGAGCGTAATCATAGCTTCCGCCCTGCAAATAGCGTGGTTCGGTCACGCGAAAAAGATAAAATGCCGATCGGCGCTGACCGGGCGTGATGACATTCCGCCCAACGCCCGCAAAAAGCGCTGCCACACCACCAATATCCTCAACAACATTATCAGCATAATTGAAAATGGCTTGCAAACGGAGTTCCGTGCTGTTTGTCCGAATGGGAGTCGCGTAGATGCTTGATTCCAAGCCCCAGCCGCTTATCCGCCCAACATTGCGTGGAAAACTTGACACCGTTAATCCGGTCGAAGGCGAGTTAAAGAAATCCACGATAGAATTATCCGCGTTCTGCCGATAGTAGGTTACATCAATGCCGTAGCTGTTTTCCCACTCCAATTCCGCTCCAAATTCCACTTCCGCGATGCGTTCGGGCTGAATAGCGGGGTTGCCAATACGCTGCACCAGCGCTCCTACGCCATATCCCGATTGAATACTGCCCCAATACCGCGCTACACCTTCCAACGAGGACGGCAACTGCCCCGATTGTCCATAGGCAATACGCACTTTCGCCAAATTCATCTCGGCGGGCAGCGCCAGAACTTTGTCGAGCCGGAGAGCAGCACTGGCGCGGGGATAGAAGATATTTGGCGCTTGAGGTCCAACCGAACTGGCGTAATCATTGCGAATGCCAAACGAGAGGAAGTACGCGCCTTTGTAGGACAATTCTTGTTGCAAAAACACGCCCGCCTCGCGGTCTTCACGGAAGGATTCATTCGCAGAAATAAGGCTGCGAGCGGCTTCCACGTCTTCAATCAATTCAGACGCAAAATCTTGTGCCGCAACGTCGAAACCACTACTCAAGCGCACAAAGAGCTGCATCCCGACAATCGTAGTGGATTGCAATTCATCCAGCAATGACGTATTGTAGGCGGCATTGAGGTCAACGGTGAACTGCTCCAACCGTCGGTGTTCGAGGTCGCGGCGACCATTGGTGATGCGGATGTACGGGTTTGCCGCGGGGAAAATTTCGCGGAATTGATTATTTGCGCCGTCATATCCCGCAACGCCGCGCAGCGTCAGCCCTTGAAACGGTTTGAGCAGCATTTCCATCGAGCCGATAAAACGCTGCGACGCGACGGAATTTTGCACACTTTCCAGCGCGGCTTGGGCATTGGCGGGGCGCAGACTGCCGAAGGCATTGGAATAGACATTTTCGGGACGAAAACCCAGAGTGTTATTTAGCAGACCGTAGGCATTATCGTCATTCTGAGGCGTGAAAATGGAACTGCTTACATAGTTTGTATTGATTTTGAGCGAGACGATTTCCGACGGGAACGCTTCAATATTGGCGCGGAGTGAAGTGCGTTCCAACGAATTTTGGGCAATGATTCCCTGTTCGGTGCGACGATCAATTGAGGCAAAATAATTCACCACACCCGCATTACCACTGACTCCGACGTTGTATTGGGCGAGATTGCCGCGCCGCAAAAGCGCGTTTGCTTCGCGGAAAGAGAGTGCTTGCGTTTCGACATAGAACCGTGACGGCTCATTCCATCCGGCAATGGCTTTTGCTTCAATCGTGAATTTATTGAGTGCGGCTTTGCGGCTGCCTAATTTTGTTTTGATAATAATGACACCGTTCGAGCCGCTTGTGCCATACAATGCCGAGGAAGCAGGTCCTTTCAGCACTTCCACACTTTGGATATCTTCGGGATTGAGGTCGGCAAGGCTGGAACTCCTCTGTCCACCTGCTTCAAAGCCAATTTCGGAATTATCAAAGCGTACGCCATCAACAAAGATGACAGGTTGCCCCGTGCCATAAAGACCGCCGCCGGAGCGCACATTAAAGCGCACTCCACCGCCAACATTCCCCGAAGCAGGAGCAATGCTGACTCCGGCGACTTTCCCCGCCAAAAGCTGCGTCAAATCTTGAAAGGTGTTTCCTTCGGTGAGCGCTGCCGCATCCACTCGTGCAACGGCGATTTCGGCGATACTTTTTTGCGTCCGCGATGCAACACCAGTAACCACGACCTCTTCCAGCCCGCGAATGTCTGGTGTCAACTTGAACAACTTTGGTTCCGGCTCAACGGAAGTCATCATTTCTTCAAGAGTTTCTGTGCTTGAGAAACTTTTGTAAAGCGATGCGGTGATGGTGACACGATACACACCTGGTTTCAACTCGGTAAATTCAAACGAACCATCCCGAAGCGTGATTTTTCCCTGTGTCTCTTTTCCTTGCGCCTCACGGCTTTTTCCGTCAAGTGACAGTAGCACTCGTGCGCCGGAAACAGATTCATCGGTGCGGGTGTCAACAACTTTGCCACGCAGAAATACTTGCTGGGCGCGAAGTCCCGGTGCAAGAAGGAAGATTGTTATGAGCAGAAATCGCAAACGCATAGTCGTAGTTGACAAGTGGATATGACATGGATACTATCGCAGATACGCTATTCGACAGTAACGCTCTTTGCCAGATTGCGCGGCATATCCACGTTGCAGCCACGCTCGACGGCAATGTAATACGCCAATAGTTGTAGCGGAATCACAGACAGAACGGGCGTGAGCAGTGGCAGCGTGTTCGGAATGTAAATCACGTGTTCGGCAAATTCCGCAATCCGTGTATCGCCTTCGTTAGCAATAGCGATAATACGACCATTGCGGGCGCGTACTTCTTGAATATTGGACAGCACTTTGTCGTAAATTTCATCCTGCGTTGCAATGCAAACAACAGGCATATTTTCATCAATCAAAGCAATCGGACCATGCTTCATTTCCGCAGCCGGATAACCTTCGGCGTGAATGTAGGAAATTTCTTTCAGCTTTAATGCGCCTTCGAGGGCAACAGGGAAATTATAGCCACGTCCGAGATAGAGGAAATTTTTTGCATCCGCGTATTCGAGAGCGATTTTTTTTATGGAGTCGGCACGACTCAAAATATACTGAATCTGCTCCGGGACACGCTCTATTGCTTGCGCTACTTCCATTCCCTCCCGTTGCGACAAGCGCCGTGTGCGTCCCAGATAGAGCGCGACGAGCATAATTGCGGCGAGTTGTGAGGTGAACGCTTTTGTCGAAGCAACGCCGATTTCCGGTCCGGCGTGGAGATAGATGCCCGCATCGGTCTCACGCGCAATCGAACTGCCCACAACGTTGACCAAACCTATTGCCGTGGCACCTTTGAGTTTTGCCTCACGGATAGCCGCAAGCGTGTCGGCGGTTTCGCCGCTTTGCGAAATGGCAATTACCACGTCGTCCGGCGTAATGACAGGATTTCGGTAGCGAAATTCTGACGCATACTCAACTTCAACGGGGATCCCTGCAAGCTGTTCAATCATGTATTCGCCCACTAAGGCGGAATGCCACGATGTACCGCAAGCAGTGAAAATCACGCGCTTGGCACGGCGCAATTTCTCCAGCACGGGCGTTAAGCCGCCAAGTCGCACATTGCCTTCACTGGCAAGCAATCGCCCACGGAAACAGTCGTTGAAGGTGCGGGATTGCTCATGGATTTCTTTCAACATGAAATGGTCGAAGCCGCTTTTTTCAATGCTTTCGAGGTCAAATTCAACTTCGTGAATGATGCTGTCGGTAGTTTCGTTATCAATCGTTTTGGTAACATAGCCTTCCCGCGTGAGAATCACCATTTCGTCTTCTTGCAGATAAATCACATGGCGCGTATGTTGAATAATGGCGGAAGCATCCGAAGCAAGAAAGTTTTCATGCTCTCCAATACCCACCAGTAATGGGCTTCCGCGCCGCGCACCGATGAGTTTATCCGGCTCCAACGTCGAAACG
>JAAFHM010000297.1:0-2493 GCA_013298375.1 Ignavibacteria bacterium
TATTGGGTGGACAACAATCCGATTCCGATTTCGCTCACCCGCAGCTATCGAGTTTCACTCGAAGACCCGCGTCGCGGCACGGTGGAAAGCGTTTTGGCGAGTCTTGCACCGGGACTGCATCGTGTAAAAGTTCGCGCATGGGATATTTTTAACAACTATTCCGAAAACGAGACGTATTTTCGTGTTGTCGGTGCAGACTCAACGATTATTGTTACCGAATTGTTGAACTATCCGAACCCGTTCAGCGAGACAACAACGCTTCGTTTTCGTCATAATCAAATTACTGAACAGCCTTATAGCATCAGCATTTATGCTGTTAATGGCTCACCCGTAAAAACCTTTACTGGCAAGACCAATGCTCGCACGATGGAGATTCCTTGGGACGGACGCGACGAGTCCGGCGCAAGCGTGGCAACGGGTGTCTATGTGTTCCAAGTCCGTCTCGCGGGCGAAAACGGACAGACACAGTCGGCGGGCAGCACTATTGTTCGGGTGCGCTAGAGTTTGCGCACATCATCATAAGCAACAATCATTTTATTGTTTCATTTTTTGTCGTATTTCTATGAATTTCTCCGCAAAAAAACTTGCAATGCGCTTCAAATCTTGCATTGCGGTTTCCTTGGCTACAGTTGCCATTGGTGCTGCTCCGTGGGCGACGACGGCACACGCGCAATCCAACTTGCCGCCACTCGGTGGACAGCCGGCAGTTCCGTTTATGCTTATTGGACCCGATTCTCGTGCTAATGGTATGGGGGACGCAGGCACGGGTATGGCAGAAGATCTCAATGCGGTGCATTGGAATCCCGCCGGATTAGCTTTTCAATACGACCGTCAAGTTTCTCTCTGCTTTTCGCCTTGGTTGCCGCAGTTCAATGCGAATTTGTACTACGCGCGGGGCGGATACGGTCAATATGTTCCGTTCTTGCAAAGTACCGTTGCGGTGGATTTCACTCTTTTCAATTTAGGGCAGTTCATCAGAACCGATATTCAAGGGCGGGAACTTGGGAAATTTAATTCGTTTGAGTTTACCTTCTCAGGCGCAATCGCTACGCAAGTCAGCGATGATATTGGCGTTGGTGCTGGTATCAAGTACATCCAATCGAATTTGGGTGCGACATCTGATAATGCTGGTGGTGGGGTTGGCACGACGGTTGCCTTCGATATTTCTGGTCTCTGGAAGCCGCTTAAACTCAAGGTTGGCGATATTGACCTCAGCAATCGCTTTTCCATCGGGGCAAACTTGAAAAACCTTGGACCTTCGATGCGCTACAATCAATTCTCCGACCCGCTTCCGATGCAAATGCGCTTTGGGTTAGGAGCAACGCTTGTCCGTGATGAATTCAACGAATTGAATATGGCATTGGATTATGCAAAAAACCTTGTGCGCCGCGATGCGACAGGTCCCGACTTCGACCGCGTTATTCCTGCGCTCTGGACGGGCTGGGGAACACGAGAATTTGAGATCGCTGGCGGCTTGGAGTATTGGTATGACCGCACTGTTGCGCTTCGTGCTGGCTATTATTTCGAGCCGGCGCGGGTGGAGAACGCTATACGGAACTACTTCACGGCGGGCGTGGGTATTCGCTTTGACATTTTCGAGGGTAATTTCAGCTATATCATTCCAACGCAGGTCAACAACCCGCTTGGAAACACGCTGCGTTTCTCGTTGATGGTAAATTTCAAAGACGGAAAGCAACTTTTGGGTATCAAACCAGCAAAATAATTCCGGCAAATAGGTCTGAAGGGCGCATAAAAACTTATGGTGTCATTTTCAGCAATGGAGTTCATCGTGAATGGTGGACTCCATTGGCGTTTATTTGCACAATATTTGGCTGCATTACGCACCTTTCCTTGCAACGACCCCAATATGCTTTGATGCTCTTGCACCAAACAGCTGTGCGATGCTTCGCAAACCAAGCGCTAATGAACGGTTGCGCAAAATTGCCTTGACGAGTGTGTTGTCTTGCACTAGATGAAACCACGATTCCATTTGATACCAAAGCCTATCATGCAGATATTCGGTGCGCTCACGCCGAAGCGGGCTGGAATCAATGAGTTTGAGAAGAAGGGGGAATTTTTTATGCCCCAGATAATCCGTGAAAATTGCCCTGCCGCCCGGCTTCAAGACACGAGTAATCTCGCTCAAAACCTGCTGTTGCGCTGTTTCCGACAACTCCCAGCCAAACAGCCCATCCGAAGCCACGACAAGCGAAAAACTTTCTGCGGCAAACGGTAAAGCAGTGGCGCTAGCGACAATAAAGGCAAATTCCGCTTTACTACTGGCTTCGCAGGTTGTTTTTGCCTTCAAAACGGCTGTCGCCGAAACATCCAAGGAGGCAATACGCGGAAAATGCTGTCCCAACTGTGCGGACAGTTGACCGACGCTGCACCCCAAATCCAAGACCCAATCAGGCTTTTCAGCAACTTCCGCCGCTAATGCCGCAACAAACTCATGGCGCAGCATTTCGGCAGCTCTCCCGCTATACTTCCATG
>JAAFHM010000297.1:2503-6163 GCA_013298375.1 Ignavibacteria bacterium
AAGAAACATCGGTATGCCATGCACAACGGGAAACGATGCTCCATCGGGGGCAATAAGGGCGCTCGTGCCGCCCACAGTGGTTGTCATTGCTAACGGTGTATGCCGCATGGGTTCGACAAGGAATGAAGGTGTAGTCGTCATGGTTGGTAAACAGGGTGGATACGTTGGTTATTGGCGGTGCAAATATGGGAAAATTTCGCCAAAAAGACTAAACGTTTAGGGTAGCGTCTCATTATAGTCGCCATATACAATAGCAAAACAACTGTAAGCGTAGTAAAACAAGCAATTATGCTTGTTGCTACTCAAAACGTAACACTCAAAACTAAGCACTATTTTCTATGCTCTACCAAACCAACGAAGACGTACTTCGACTCGTCAATGCTTTTGAGAATTGCACCCTGCCCTGCGCAGAATGGACACACGCGGCACATTTTACCGTCGGAATGTGGTATGTCGTCCATCACCCTGCGGAAGAGGCACTCCGTATTATGCGGGACGGCATCAACCGCTATAATCCTCATTGCGGAGCGCCAACGGCGAGCGATATTCCCCGTGAACGCGGCTATCACGAGACGCTTACGGTCTTGTACATCCAAGCGATTGAGCGTTTTTGTGCCGAGAATGACCCAACTATGCCGATATATGCGCTTGCCAATGCTCTTTGTGAAAGCCAGTACGCCACCAAGGACTTTCCGCTACGTCATTACACAAAAGAGGTCTTGTTTTCCTCTGAAGCTCGGTATTCCTACGTTCTGCCAGACAAATCGCCACTACCAATGTGAGTTTTTGTAAACATTTACCACGAGATTTGCACAATACGGGCAGAGGTACTATTTTGCCCGTTCTTTTCTCCATTTTTTGCTCAGTTATGCACATTTTTCACTACCCTGAACGTTCCGAATGGTCACGGCTGGCAGCCCGTGAAATGCTTGATGGTGAGGAAATTGAACGCCGTGTCCTGCCGATAATGCAGGATGTGTTGGGGCGCGGCGATGCAGCCCTTCTTGAATATACCACAAAATTTGACCGCGTAGAGAATCCTTCGCTCCGCGTAAGCGAAGCCGAAATTGCCGACGCGACAGCAAACGTGAGCGAAGAACTCAAAGCTGCAATACGTCTTGCTTACGGCAACATTGAGCGGTTTCATCGCCCGCAGTTGGAAGCGCCTGTGCGTATCGAAACCCAGCCCGGCGTGGTCTGTTGGCGGAAATCGGTGCCGATCGAGCGCGTTGGGTTGTATATCCCAGGCGGCACGGCTCCTCTCTTTTCGACTATTTTGATGCTTGGCGTACCCTCAGCAATAGCAGGTGTGCCGGAGCGTATTCTCTGCACCCCGCCGCAGGCGGACAACTCCGTCCATCCGGCAATTCTTTTTACCGCAAATCTTGTCGGTATTCGTCAGATTTTCAAAGTTGGCGGAGCGCAAGCCATTGCGGCTCTTACCTTTGGAACAGAAACTATTCCAAAGGTCGATAAAATCTTTGGTCCCGGCAATCAATATGTCACAGCAGCCAAGCAAATCGCGCAGCGCAAAGGGGTTGCGATTGATATGCCCGCCGGACCGTCCGAAGTTGCCGTTCTTGCTGATTCCACCTGTGTTCCCGCCTTTGTTGCGGCGGATTTGCTCTCGCAAGCCGAGCATGGCGCAGATAGCCAAGTGATGTTTATCACCATCTCAGAGGCAAGTATCAGTGCGGTCTTGGAAGAAATTGACCAACAAGTACTCGCATTGCCGCGTAGCGACATTGCCCGAAAAGCGCTGGAAAATAGCCGTGCGCTGCTTTTTGCCACGATGGATGAAGCCCTGGAATTTGCTAACTTCTATGCCGCCGAACATTTAATTATCGCCTCCGATGATGCCGACGCGCTTGCAGAGCGGGTTGTCAATGCGGGATCAATATTTCTGGGGCATTATTCGCCCGAAGCGGTGGGGGATTATGCTTCCGGCACGAATCACACACTGCCCACCAACGGCTACGCGAGGGCGTACAGTGGCGTTTCGGTTGATAGTTTTGTCAAAAAAATCACTCTTCAACGCCTTACTCCCCAAGGAATCGCTTCTCTCGGTACGGAAGTTGAGATAATGGCTGCGGCTGAGGGCTTGGAGGCTCATCGGTACGCTGTCTCGGTACGGAAAGCGGCACAAAAACTGGTGACTTGATGCACTCCAAAAGCAAGAATCTCAACCTCAAAACGAAAAACGTTTCCATTGGAAATGAAATAGAAAAACCGTAGATTATGGCTTAACTACCTTAGCTATTGCGATCCTCTCTTTCAATAAACCTAAGGACTCTCCAAGCGCTCAAATTATGATAGCTTTGTTATTGTTTTGTACTATATGAGAAGCACTATGCTGAACTGTACTTCATTGTTGAAACGCTTTTTTTTCGGCGTTATTATGTTGCTTTGTGCAGCATCGCTTCTGCAAGCGCAAGTGCCGCAAAAAGACAACGGGATATTGGACAGTGCCGCTTTGGAGGCACAAAAGGAATATGAATCCCTTGCTGATGCGCTCAAAGAGCCGACAAAGGTCTATCGGTTAAGTTTGAGGAGTAGCGAACTTGTAACCCTTACGGCGGATATTGGCAAGTTTACTCATTTGCAAGTATTGGACTTATGGAATAATCAATTAAAAACACTTCCCTCTGAAATTGGCACACTCCGTAACTTGCAAGTTCTGGACGTGAGCGGTAATGCCGACCTCAACATCGCTTCGGCAGCAGGCGCGTTGACGAACCTCAGGCAACTACACTATCTCAATCTTTGGAATACCCAATTAGCGGTGCTTCCCGCAGAAATCGGTTCGCTCACCACTATCCGCACGCTGAATGTTAGTAGCAATCTTCTTACCACGCTACCAAAAGAACTCAGCACACTCTCCTCGCTCCAAACCTTAATCATCAGCTCGAATAAACTTACAACCTTGCCGCTAGAAATTGGTCAACTGACGACCTTGCAGAGCATTATTGCTTGGAATAATCAAATAGCGACACTTCCTACAACTATTGGCAAACTAGCGGGCCTACGATTATTGGAGCTTGGTAATAACCAACTCGTGACCTTGCCGCCCGAAATAGGAGGGCTTGCCAGCGTCAAAGCTATCAATCTTAGCAGCAATCGCTTGACGGCACTTCCGCCAGAGATCGGGAAATTGAGTGCTTTGCAAGATTTATTTTTAGGCGGGAACAAACTCACAGCGCTTCCGCCGGAAATGGCGAATCTTGCTAACTTGCGAAAATTGGCACTCAGCGCCAACCCACAACTGAATTTTGCCGCTGCTTTTTCGATATTATCCTCGCTCACAAAACTCCAAACGCTGAATTTATCGGGCAATCAATTAGAAACCATTCCTCCAGAAATTGCAAAACTTTCTATGCTCGAAGTTTTAGTGTTGAGCGGAAATAAACTCTCGCCCGAAGAACAAGAAAAAGTCCAAAAACTTTTGCCCAACTGTGAAATAAAATTTTAACCTGCTCCTTGCAGAGCCGTCCGTATTGGAAACGCTTGCACTGTCCGATTGACGACATTTCGGGAATATATTTCGTACACTTCTCTTCATGTATTGCTATGAAAACTCGCTCCTCATTTCTTGTCGCAGCCGCACTGCTCCTTCTTTCGCTGCTGCTCATGCAACAAAGTACATCTGCACAGGTCGTTACA
>JAAFHM010000572.1 GCA_013298375.1 Ignavibacteria bacterium
TACGACATCCCCGAAACAGAGCAGATGCGGATTGGCAAACGCATTGAGCCGTTTATCGTACGCGAGTTTCATCACGCCAAGCCTGAATTTGCTATCGTTAATCCGAAGCGTCTCTACAAGCGCGATAAAATCTATTTGGCAACGCCCGACCGTTTACTTTGTATCAGTGATACCGCACCTCACGCGGTGCTGGAAATCAAAAACTGTGAGTATTGGTCGAGAGAAAAGCGGACGATGGCAGCGTATCAAGTGCAGTGGTACTTGTTTGTGCTGGGTTTGAAGTTTGGGTATGTGTGTGCGATGGAAAAGGGCTGGAAGCTGCACGTGCAGCCGATTGTGCGTGATGAAGAATTGATTGAACGGATGCGTGATACGGCACAGGTATTTTGGGAATATCATGTTTTATCAAAGACATCACCAATAGGGAAAGATTGATGGTCAAAATGCAAAATCTCAAAAAATTTAGGACATATTTAGGACAACAAACAAAAACGGCTTCAAACTATGTAGGTCTGAAGCCGTTTTCTTTATCTAGGTTGTGCGGAGAGCGGGACTTGAACCCGCATGCCCGTTAAGGCGCCACCTCCTTAGAGTGGTGCGTCTGCCATTTCGCCACCTCCGCTTGGAGCATCTCAATAGATTATCAAGACGAGACGACAAAAATACGGCTTTGCCGTTTTATGTGCAAGTTTTTTTATGCAATAAATAAAAAAATATTCTCCTGCACCTCAACCATTCTGTATCACTCTTGCTGTCTAGTCCTCAAACTTGAAAAAATCTACCGACTCTTTAAGATGTTCATTCATATACATTAAACTTTCGGCATAGCCGGAAATTTCGCCAATTTTAATATTCGCCTCTTTTGCTTGTGCAGCAAGATTATTGATTTGTTCGATGATCGCTTGAACCGTTGCATACTGCTCTTCTGTCGAGACAGCAACCTGAGAAATATTATTGACCACATTTTTGATGGTTTCCAAAATTTGGGTGAACGTATTCTCAACTTCACTATTCAAGCGAGCGCCCTGCTCGACGGCTGCGAGTGATGCCTTCATTGCTTCGGTTGCATCGAACGAATCTTGACGCACCGTTTTGATTTTGCTCGAAATCTCCTTTGTTGCTTGCGTGGTGCGCTCAGCGAGTTTGCGCACCTCGTCGGCAACAACCGCAAAACCGCGTCCCTGCTCACCTGCACGGGCAGCCTCTATGGCGGCATTGAGCGCCAACAAATTCGTTTGGTCGGCAATTTCATTGATGGTTGCGGTAATCGTGCTGATGTCCTCAATATTCAGCGCCAGCGAATCCAAAACAGCGCCGCTTTGCTGCGTGGCATTGACGATATTCACATTGCTGCGTTTCGTTTCCGCAAGTTTCTCTGCACCTTCTTGCGCCATCGTCATTGCTTTTTTAGCGATTTCCGCCGTTTGCGTTGTGCTTTGTGTATTGCTTGTGACCACTTCGCCCACAAAGCCAGCCGATTCCGCCACAAAGCCCGAAAGCTCTTCCTGTGCCTTCGAGACTTCCAAAACACTTTGCGCAGAGCAGGCTATGTCCTCGCTCATTAAAACGCTTCCCGATACCGATTCCAAGATTCGCAATACCATACCACGAATTGTTTCGACGGAGGTGTTGTAATCCAAGAAAAGTTGTTTGGCAATGCCGCCCTTTTCGGGGTCAACATCGACATTTAATGCGCCTTTCGAGAGCAGGTGCATCGAATCGCTCAAAATTTTGAATGTATCAAGCAATTGGCGCTGATGCGATTTTTCTCGCGCCAAGACGCTATTGAGCAAGTCCGTCGTTTCGTTGGTTTGTGTATGTCGAGTAGAAAAATCCGTATTGATGCGGGTCATACTTTCGGAAAGCGCTTCAATCAATACTTGCGCCGTGCTGCTCGGACGAGAGATGATCGGCAGAGGCAGATCCAGCCCCCCTTCTTGGAGACGCATTTGGCGAAGGGATTCTCGAAGAGCGGTCATATCAGCAGATTCGGCGGAAGTGCCTTGCAGAAGAACTGTCACCAAAGCAATATTGATAACAAGAACACTCACCAACGCAATCCACATTGGCAATAGAGAAATTACTCCGCAGACGACACAAAGCAGGACAAGAGCAAGTGCGACAAAGAGCGTGATACGAAGGCGAGACGACAGACGATTCATAGAAAAAGGAATGTGCCAAATGGCAAACAGTGGGAAATAATTCGGAATACCCGTAGCGCTGTGGCAATTGGCAGCATTTGAGCCTTGTTCCAAGCACTTTGATGAGGTAGTGATCGTGACCCTCACGCAATAGGTTCATTCTCACTGGGCAATATAACAAAAAATTGCATCCCGATAGTTCCAATATTTTTTCGCAAACACTCGCCATTCAACGAGGCAGAAGAGCGCTATGAATAGCACATCAATCCGACCAACGGTAATCTGCTCTTGTTGTCCGTTGCTGTGCGGCATTGTGAATCACGCCCCAAAGTTCATCATCCGAAGCGAAGAACAGTTGAAATAGCACCGAATATGGCTCTCCGCTCAAGCAAAAATGATGCGCAAAGGCTGGTTCCGTCTTCATTCCTTGACGTTTGAGATTCTGAACAGATTGCCTATCGTCGCTGTCGCCGAGCCACAGTAATCGCTGCTCTATCCAGTAATGACGCGCGGCAGCTTGCTCCCAGACAGGCACAGCCTGAGCAAAAATTTCTATGCAAAGCAGCGAGCCGTCGGCATGACAAACGCTGAATGACGCAATAAGTGACGGAACGCCCTGAATCTCCACTTCCTGCACGGAAAAATCTTTTTGCCGGGAAAATTGCGGCAAGACCACAGTGCGGAATACGTGAAAATCTCGCGCAAAGCAGATAATATCAGCATCGCTACTCTCAATATCCACCCCAAGCGGTATAGTTCCGGCAAGCGTTGGCGAAAAAGGCGCAAGGATGTCGAAAAGATTCAGTCGGTGCAGTGTTTCCAATGTTTTAGTGAGGCGCTCGTTCATAAAGCATTACTTCGCAAAATAATTCGGTAATTTCTCAGCGAGCCGGATATTATGCGAGTTCTTCAAGCCTGATCCCGCCCATGCAGCTCCATTGCACAGTTTCTCCAAAACTCTGCGCTACACCACAAAATACAAAAAAGGTCTGAGGTTTTCGTAGGACGAATCATCGTACGAAAACCTCATACCGTTTTGATAATAATTTCGTTATCTTGCAGAATAAAACCAACAATTTTTACAGTATTGATTCCTTGTATGTACCGTACCGACTACGTTTCTGCAATTACAGAAGATGCTGATACTCTTTTC
>JAAFHM010000219.1 GCA_013298375.1 Ignavibacteria bacterium
CTTTTCAACACCTCTAGCATCTCTTTGTTAAGCTGCTCAAGAGCTTTTGCTTCTTCAGCTTTTACCCATTGTGTCTCTTCACGACCAACAACGTGAATATAATCCCAAACATCAAATTTTTTCATCGCTTCTCCTTTGTTTTCACTGATTGATTACTTCTTTCTAGCGCAAATTTGCTCATTTCACTTTCCGCTTCCATGTGTTGAAATTCCAGATTCCAAACAAATATTTGCGCCTTTATGCGCTCTTGCCACGTATCGCAGTGGAAATTGAAACTCCCATTGTTATCCAGTTCAAGCCTAATCATCACTTACCTTCCTTCTGCATTTGTTTTAACTCCAACCACAACAACGCTGCGGCTTCTGCGGGGTTTCTGTATTTCATCCAGTCCAAATCTCCTTCATAGTCATCTGTGAAAGCCATTTCGCCTGGGTTCCCTATGTTGATGATGAGATATGGTGAGTAGTTGCATAGGTTGTACAACTCCTCCAACAACTCTTGGAGGGTGGGGGCATCAACCTTTTCTTCTGCATAGAAAAGCATAATGTTGACAACCAATTTCCAATTCCCAATTCCATCTCTCACCCAGACAAAAAAACTTTTGCCTTGTGGGTATCCTCTATCCTTCGCGTGGATACACGTCTCTAGCGTGGGGACTTGTTGTTCAGGTGTCATGGTTTTTCCTTGTTAAAGCATTTCCAAAAAGCGATAACCAGACTTGTTACTACACACCCCCACAAAGCACCTCTTAAAAAGAAATAGTGGGGGTCTGTTTGCGTCCAATCAGTGAACATATTCTTTCTCCTGTTCTAAAATATGGATGAGTAACGCTGCCCTTGCTTGGGCTTCAGCAGGGAAACTTATGTAGTTGCCATTATCCTTCAAATAAGGATGCCACCAATCAAGCCCCTCGTCGTATGCTTTTACTTGAGGCATACGGATAGTTTTTGCATATCCAAATGCTTTTGTCAACATCTCACCTAACTCAGCAACGGCGTAAGCAGAACACCAATCATTGTTCCCTATTGCATCTTTTGTGTCGCTTGAAATAATGTATCTCAAAGAGTTATCTTTCATAAGAAACTCATACCAAGTGAAATAAGCATTTTGCTCACACCCTAGCTCTTTTAGCCTTTTCGCCTGTTCGAGTGTGCAGACTTGTTCTTGTAGTGTCATAAAGCGTCTCCTACTTGAATAATTGGACTTTTTTAGCCCAAGTAAATTTTTAATAGTTTGATAAAATCATCAACATTATCAACCACCGCGAACAAATAGTCCTCTTTTTCGCATTGCTCTTTGTACGCCTTCTGCTCCGGCGTGAGCTTGCCGCCACGCGCCTTCATCTCGATTTTAAGCCCGTGATAGCCTTGCGCCGCTCTGTCCACGTGCAAATCACAGACACCAGCCAAAACGCCTTGCCGCTTTAGATTTGCCCCCTCGATTGTGTTTCTACTCCCGCCATTCGGACAGTGCCATATTAACAAATCTCGATATTGCATCCGCGCCCATTTGACACACGCCTCTTGTAGTTTTGCTTCTTCTTTGTTTCTCATGTGTTCAATAGCCCAAATTTTTTTTTGCATTTTTTCAAATTCTTGTTCTAAAGTCATATCTTACTCGCTAATAAAACAATAAATCAACCTCTTTTATAGCCTGTAAAATTTCTTCTGCTACCTGCGGGACAATCGCATTGCCTAGAGATTTAATTCTGTCCACCCTGTTGGATAGCCCATGGTTTGCTCCACAAAGCGGGGGTTCAAACGCCATTCGCTCCCATATATCCCGTGAATTACTTCCCCGAGGTTTGCCTTGCCTCTGTCGCTTAGGGCTGTCCTGGAATCCTGCGCTCTCAGTGTCGGTAATAATTTCCTTTTGAGAAACGCTTCCAGCGACATTCCGCCCTGCTTGTACGGTGTGCTTTGTTGGTGCGCGGTCGGTGTAGGTAACAAACGTTTCTTCAATGCAGTCGTCAAGCCGTCTCCCGACTTCGCCGACAGCCCCTTGCGGTTGTTGTTCCCGTTCACGGTCGGTGTGGGCAATAATCCAGACTCGCTCTCGCTTATGCGGCGCACCAACGGCGCAAGCCGGAATAACAACCGCTTGCGCGGTGTAGTTTGCACTTTCCAAGTCAGATAGCACGTCGTCGAGTGCCAGTTTGATGATTCCAGCAACATTTTCAGCAACAATCCAACGCGGGCTGGCTTCCGATATAACTCTGAACATTTCGCCCCAGAGATAACGATCATCCGCCTTGCTTCGTTGCTTCCCGGCGACGCTGAATGGTTGGCAGGGGAAGCCCCCTGTAATGAGGTCAATTCCTCGAAAATCGAAGCCTGAGAGTGTTTTGATGTCGTCATGGATGTAGATATTGGGGAAGTTTTTCTGAAGAACTTTTTGGCAAAACGGGTCAATTTCGCAGAAAGACGCTATTTCGTGGGATTCACCCCATACTCGGCTTGCTGCGAGTGCAAAGCCGCCAATGCCTGAAAATAAATCTAGGTGTTTCATCGTGCTACCGCCTTCCTCAAACGCAAATCTTCACCGTCTAGGCGGAAACAGGCGCACGTTTCAACCATCCGCGAACTGAGGCGGTCGTCAATTACCGCCGCTACATCCGAAATGCTGAGATTGCTGGTGATTATCGTTTGCTTTTTCGGGTTGTACAGCCGTGTTTCCAGCAAGTGCAAGAGCCTATCACGTGTCCAGTCCGTTGTTTTTTCCGCGCCTAAATCGTCGAATACCAGTAGTGGATGCGCTAAATACCGTTCTAGCACCTCGTTTTCGTTGCCGTTGCCGTCAAACGTTTTCCGCAATTCGAGAAAGAAATTTTTCGAGTTTACGAAAATCGGGAAATTTGGGCGAATAACGGTTTTTGTCTTGTACTCATGGAAATTCAGTATCACGGGTTCCGGCAAAACGCCTCTGTGCGCTTCGTCTGAAATGTCAGTGGCTATGCCGTACCGGAAGTGCCGTAAACACCACATATAGACCGCCTGACACGCCGCATAGGTTTTGCCCGTGCCAACGCCGCCGGAGATGAAAACATTAAACCCCGCTTTTGCAGCATCAAACACCGATTGTATTTTTTCGTTCTGAGCCTCTAGCGTGGCAATAGGGCGTGGCAAATGACAATAGCTAGGTATCTGTGTGGATTTGCAAATTTCATTCGTTACACGCGAAATATAGCGGCTTAAAGCGATTTTTCGGTGTTTCTCTGCAATGGCAAACTTTTCCGTGTTCAATTCCGCGCTTTGAGCCAGCGAAGCAAAAACCTTGTCAATATGCGCCGAAAGCGGCTCTGCATCTTTCATTTTGCGCCGTTCTCTGGCTTCTTCGTGCGCCGCCCGCCATGAAAGCCACTCTTGTTGCTCAGTGGTCAAGGTGAGCGTACTTCCCTGCGGATGGGGCAATGCCGTTGCTGTTGTTTGTGTGCTTAGTGCCGTTTGCATTTTCGTATTTCAGTTTTGTTAGGAAAATGTCGTAGTATTTCGTGCGCGTCTTGTCCTTTTCACGCAACTTGGACGCGCTGAGAAAATTCGTTTGCCAGAATGAATCGTTACGCGCCCATTTCACCACAGCAAAAATCTCGCTCTTTTCTCGTTTGTCAATTTTTACCAATTCGTCGTAGGTTTTCGCCCATAGCCGCAAATCGCTTTCGGTTGTGTCTCTGTCAGAAGGCAGCAATGAACGAAACCATTCTGCGAACTTTTGAGCGCTCTCAGAATATTCAACCTTCGCCTTCTCCGAAACGGTACGTTTCGGGGAATGAGATTTAGATTCTTCCTCTTTGTCTTTCTCTTTCTTAGGTAACTTAGAAAGGGTACTAGAAAGGGTACTAGAAAGGGTACTAGAAAGGGTCTGTTCTGGTATGCCCTTTTTCGGACTCTTTACAAGCCCCTTTTGTGGGAAGATAATCGTGTAACGTGTTATATTTCCACGCCCGTTGCCTTTTTCGTAATCAATCAAACCAGCTTGTTTCAGCCTGTTCCTCGCTGTGTCAAATGCTGTTTTAGACTCTGCATTTTTTGCTTTCACTTTCGCACGAAGGTCATCGCAAGCGAAGTGAATGGGATTCATCCAGTTACGGCGATTGCATCTATGTATGAGTCTCCAATAGATTGCAATTTCCATAGGTGAGAAAGAATACTCCTCGTCCAATTCATCGAACATCAATGCGAGAATATCATATAAAGATGGTTTCATTCCTTGCCCTTGTTTTCACCTATCCAGACCATGCCGAAAAATTCAAGTGCTGCAATTTTCGTCATCACGCCGGAAGTAGGATATTTATTTGTTTCAGTGTTCATCTTTTGCTCTAGGCTTTGGCGGTGCGGTAATGTGTCCGGGTCTGAATTAATCCTTTGAGCGTAGTAACTCATTTCCGTTTCAATTACGCGCACCGCGAAAACCTCACCTGTCTCGTGCGATATTACTTTGTACTCATGTCGTAGGCTTTTTTCCCCAGTGCTATGAGATAGTCTGCCGTTTGTCCCATTGACCATTTGTTTTCTTTTGAGATTTTCTGAATAATTTCTTTGGTCTCTTTTAGCGTGACGTTTTGATAGTTGTCTTTTGCGTAAGTATTTGCCGTTTTTGCAGTTCGCATAATTCACCTACTTGATTAAGAAGCGGCGCGAACCGCTTCGTGGTTTTTGGAATTGCGCCCACAGGTCGGGGTGCTGTTGCTTGAAATTTTCTGCATCGAAGGCAAGGCTATCTTTCGCCGCTTTCCACGTTACCAGCGCCTCACCGTCGTAGGTAAGTGCCTCGTTATCGCGGAGAAGCAATTTTAGCGACGTTTGCAATGCCTCTTTTTCCTCTTCCAACCCCTTCATTTTTTGCTGCACGCCTTGTAGCGCGGTATAGACTTCCAATGCTTCTGGCGTTGCTTCAAGCCCCTTCCCGCCCGTGTGTTTCGGGAAAGCAAGTACAACATCATCGGCGGTGGTGAGTCTTGGCGGCGTTCCCCCCAGAACGTTATCCCGCCAAAACGCGCTTGCAAACTCTACCATCATCGAAATAATATCATCGTTCCGTTCACATTCGAGATACCGAAACTCAAGCCCGCGTTCTAGCCATGCGATTGCACAGCCCTCCAAGCCTAAAACATTGCAGTAATGTTGCGCTTGTATGTGCCAGTGTATTTCTGGCTCTTCAAGATGCTTCTGCGTGGTTTTGCACTCCAAGACAAGTATGCCATTTGAGCCGCTACGTGTGAGACGGTCTGGCATAGCCGTAAGAAAGTCGTATTCAGGATGCACGTAAAGCGGCTTCTCTGGCATCCATACTTCGCGGTCGGTCTCTTCTGCGTAGTATTCCGCTACGATACGCTCCAACTTGCGTCCCGCTCTCATGTACTTGTTGTCGTCACGCTCCACAGGCTGCACGATTTCGCGCCACGCTTGGTACGGAGATGAAAACGGGTTTAAGCCCATGATCGCCGCCATTGTTGTTCCGCCAATTTTGCGCTGTGCATAGACAGAGGCGGGTGTGATAAGTTCTTGTGTGTGTGTCATGGCATTATCTCCAAAAAAGGTGCTATTTCCACTTCTACTTCAAACTCTTGATTTTCAATAAATTCTTTGATTGCTGCTTCCACAGCATCTTTGCTAGAACATGCGCTTATTTCAATCTCAAAATCAGCAGTGATTTTTACCCTGCATCGTTTGCATTTTAGTATTTCAGGTATTTTTTTTTCGGTTTCCATGATTATTTCTTTCCTTTCGGTGCTTCAAACATAGGGTTTGCAATTTCTGGTTCTGTGGGTTGTGGTTCTTGCTTGGGTGCGGCTTCCGCCTCGCTTGGCGTGTCAATAACTTCCGCCTCTTCGATGTTGTTAATTTCCTGCAATTCGCCGCTTTGGTCTTGCAGGAAATCCTGCGGCTTAATCACCGCGCCATCGGTTGCGGCTGCACTTTGCAAGCGCTCAATCGAAACGGGTAAGTACGGAGCAATGCGGCGTATTGCCGTCTTTTTTGCCATCAAATCATAATCGGATTTCCAAGCCCCAGAAGGGGAAGTTGTTTGTGCGGGCGAGCGCTTGCGATAGCCTTCAATTTCAGAACGTGATAATACCATGAAATTAAAGCCGCCATTTTGGTAGTGTGCAACTGCGTAAGCGTGTGTTATTTCCGCATCGGTTTTCCCGCTTGGCTTGTGTACTAGTTTCCTTTCTAGCCCTAGCTCGTAGTCGAATGCGTCACCCTCTCGCACAACCTCTGCATAGAGCGACTTAATTTCTCCGCTTTTCCGCGCAAGGCTTAAATAGCCTTTATAGCCGATTTGGAATTGGATTTCTTTTTTGCCGTTGCTGTTGTTCTTATAGGGTACGAAATAGCACTCACCAAGCGCCGCAACGGGGCGGAAGCCCAAGATTGAGGCTTGCATAACAGCACCCACGAAAGATTCCGGCGAACACTCTTTGATGGCGGGCGTTCTGTCGGCAAGGGTTACAGCCATTTGGATTATTTGGTCTGCCTTCACGTAGTCTGGCAATGCCTGTGCGATTTGTGGTTTCATGTACTCTAGTATTGAGCCAATGTCAGACCGCCTCAGCGTTGCCATACTCCCGCCGTTATTGGCACTTTTTTGCATCGCTGTTTTGACTGTCTCAGCCAATTCCGTATTTTGTGCTTTGTTCATTTTTTTGATTTTGATGATTGTTGATAGTAAGGGGCTTGGCTACTACCAAGCCCCGTTTTTTTTTTCAATAGTATGTGGCGGCTGGATTATCGTGCCAGTATGCTTTCTCGCGCCACGAAGCCTCTTCGTCGAACTCTTCCCATAGCAGGTTGTCAAGTGCCGTCTGGATTGCGGCAAAGGCTTTTGCGCCTAAGAGTCTCGTAATAACCTTGCTTCTTTTTTCTACTTCCAATTCGATTGTGTGAATAATCGCGTTGCCGAAGGGTGCATCGTTGGTATCTTCCAACTCATAACAGACACAGAACGTGCGCCCAAGTACCTCAATACCGCGATAGTCAAGATTTTCTGTTTTTGTCGTTTTCATCGTCTTTCTTTATATTAGTGTGTTGATACTGCTTTATGATTATTTGCCCCGCTTAGGTTGCCGCCTAAACGGGGCGTTTTTGTTTACGCCATTAGACTTCGTGCGGCGCTGGCTTCTGCTCTTTTTGCGTCGGCGGCTGTTGCTTGGATAAGTCCACCAGCAACCCAAAAAATGTCTCCGTTGTAGGTCTCAACATAAGCCCCGCCGTCATCTGTGTATCGCTTTATCTTCCCGATTGCCGCTTGGTGCATTCGGTGTTCTTTTACGGGAGTTCCGATAGGATATTTTTTCATCTTACACCTCGTTAGGTTATGTGATAGGGTTTTGTTATGTTTGAAATCAAAATCAATATTTTAATTTCATATCTGATACAAAAATACTCAATTTGATTATCAAAAGCAAGAAAAAAATATTAAAAATGAAATAAAAATATCAAACAAGAAAAGATAATGATAACAATAGCACAACTACAAAAAGCAAGTGAATTGATTGCAATTAAGACGCTATGCGCTTTAGCGGGCATTGACTACCAGCGATTGCTGCGAAAACTTGCGGCGAACAAAGAGCTGGATTTGAACGAATCGAAATTGCTGTATGATGCTCTTGCTGCGCATGGCATCAAGCTAGAATAAAGAAAAGGCGCGGGTTGTAGCTGTTATGAGTGATATGAGTGCAGCATAAATGAACGCATACCGCCCGCACCGCGCCTTTCAGATGCTAACT
>JAAFHM010000634.1 GCA_013298375.1 Ignavibacteria bacterium
GTTTATTTTCAATATTGGCAATGTGGCGGGGGCGGGCTTGGGGGTTCAGAGTATGACGGGAATTACGCCGGAATGGGGCGCATTGGCAAGTGCTGTGCTTGCAATCGCGCTTTTTCTCGCGCCGGAAGCGGGCAAAACAATGGAAGTGTTTGCACAAGCAATGGGCGCAGTGATGCTGGGTTTGATGCTGTATGTGGTTGTTGTGGTCAATCCGTCTTTTGCGGAGGCGGCGCTTCATGCCGTTTTGCCGCAGCGTGTGGATGTTGCCGCGACGTTGACGCTTGTTGGCGGCACGGTCGGCGGATATATCACCTTTGCCGGAGCGCATCGGCTTTTAGATGCAGGAATCACGGGCGTTGCGGCGATACCGCGTGTGACGGCGAGTGCGGCGCTGGGGATTGGCGTGGCAGCGTGTATGCGGGTGCTGCTGTTCATGGCGGCGCTGGGCGTGTTGGCGGGCGGTGGGGTGTTTGATGCGGGAAACCCTGCCGCATCGGTCTTTACCTTGCCCTTGGGAGCAGTCGGGACGCGGCTTTTCGGCTTGGTGATATGGTCGGCGGCAATGACCTCGATTATTGGTTCGGCATACACATCGGTTTCCTTTTTGCGAACGCTTTCCCCCAAAATAGAACAGCATCAAAAGCGCGTTATTGTGGCGTTTATCGGGCTGTCAACGATGATATTTCTCAGTATCGGCAAGCCCGTTCAAATCCTCGTATTGGCAGGCTTTGTGAACTCCTTCGTCGTGCCATTCGCGCTTGTGCTGATGCTCGTTGCGGCATATAAAACGGCGATTGTCGGCGAGTATAAGCAACCGCTCTGGTTGACGCTTGCCGGGGCATTTGTGGCGGCATTGCTCTTGGGGATGAGTGTTTATGTGGTTTTGGGGTGATAAATGCTTCTGCAACTCAACCCATAAATTTTTCTCCCACATCCCAAATTTTTCCTATTTTTCCATAAAACCACATATTTTTTTGGAGAACACCCATGAATCTCACCCCGCAAAATTACATCACCGATGCCACGAACACGCCTGTTGCTGTCATTTTGGATATTACGATGTTCCGACATATTGAAGAAACACTGGAAAATTATGCCCTCGTCGAGTTAATGCAAGAGAGGAACGATGATGATGCTCTTGAAACCCTCTCATTAGAGCAGGCAAAGGTCTTTTACCAATCGCTGCCGAAGGCGCTCTAATTGGCAGCTATTATGACTGTTCAATTCACAAAAAGGTTTTTAAAAGACCTTGCTCAAATTCCAACCGATACAAGGATTGCCGTAGAGGAATTTGTTTTTGATGCACTGCCCAAAGCGACCTCTCTTGCGAGTAGTGGCAAAGTAGAGCAGATGCAGGGTTATCAGAAATATTTTAAGGTACGGTTTGGGCAATATCGCTTGGGGATACGCGAAGAAAATGGTACAGTGATATGTGAGAGAATTTTACACAGAAAAGAAATTTATCGCTTTTTTCCATAAGGAAGAAATCGGTGACTTTAAGGCGGTATTGCTCTTGAGAATGAGTGTTTATGCGGTTGTGGGGTGATTGCCTGAACTATTACACTATTTTTTGCAGAAAATATGCTCCGAAATACGTTTACTACGTTGTTTAGTATCGCGTTGTCGTTGTTGATGCTGGTTTCATGCGCCTCTGAGAGGCGTGTTCCTTCGTCTTATTTCAAAGCCCCACCTGCAATCATGGAGACGGGGTACAATCTCGTGAGAGCAAAATTGAATACCCTCGGTGTTCTGGACAAGGTAGAGGTAGAAATGGATTCTGCCTCGTGTACATATCGGAAAGGCAGATACAACCAATCGTGGATAGAAGAAGTGCTGAATATCGGGAAAGAATCTGAAAGGATTGACTATTATTATTTCCTTCGGGCAGTCGGAAAGCCTTATTTCAACACACGGAATAGTTTTTATTTGACAAGCTCGACAAATATTGTGAGTTACGATTCCGATTGGGGTTATAAGGGAGGGCTTATCTGCTTAGAATCGGTGCCAGATACAGGGCTTACAAGTGTTTATATTTCTGATGTCTTTCTCCATTCTTTGCAGCCAGATTTTATCCCGATGAGCATGGAAGAGGCGCTCACGATTGCACGAAATACGTTCCAATTAGATACTCATTATCGCTGTATCAGAGCTACTCCTGTCCGAGAGCAGCTTTCGATGTCGGGAAAAAATACATCAAATTTCTGGTATCTATCCATAGAACTTCAACCTTCGGACACGATTGTTTACTATCAAATGAAGGAAGACAGCAAATTGAGCGATGAAGAAATCAAAGACTATCTGAATAAGCGTCGTAAGTGGGATCGTGATTGTAGATGCCCTGAGTATGTTTTTCGATGCAAAGTGGATGTGCAAGCACAAAAAGTAACGTGGGCGATTCTTAATTTCCGATGGGGAGGCGGTCCCGTTCCAAATCATTTACAAGACTTGGAAAATGAAATGGTTAAAAAATTGAGAGCGTGGCAAGCGCAAAATGGAGACACGTTGAGGTGGAAATAACATCTTTTGGGCAAAGCGGCATACCACCTTGTTTTCCAGACATATCATCAATTCATTCTGACTATTTTCTTCACTTTTTCCTATCAAGAAACCTATGGCTCTCCACACCTACCACAGTGACCGCTTCCAATCTCGCTTTGCGGTTCTTGGCGATGAGCATCGTCATAATGGCACACTCATTCTTTTGCACGGTTTGTACGAAAATCTGCACATTTGGGATGCCTTTGCTGCTCCGCTTGCCAGCATAGTTCGCGTGGTTGTTATTGATATGCTGGGACATAACCCCGATGCGCCGCTTACTATGGGCGAAGCAGTCACGATGCGCGATATGGC
>JAAFHM010000090.1 GCA_013298375.1 Ignavibacteria bacterium
CAGTATTTTGGTTGTCATTTGTGCCATAAATATCTCCACCAGCACGCCACGTAATACCAAGTGAACCAAGCACTTCCTGTCCAAACCAGTTTTGCGGATCGTAATCGAATTGCATATTGCCAATCACACGGTCGGTTTTGTCATTCCAGAGATTACGATTCACTGTCCAAAAAGGATTATCGTAAATTGCACCGCCACCATTGAGTCCGCGATAGTTACGCTGTAAGCCCAAAAGCGGACTTGAAGGGTCGGTAAAAGAATACGCACGTGGGTCGTTAGCAGGGTCGGTTACACCATTAGATTTATTACCTAAATCGAAACTGATGGGTGTGCGCAGTAATGAAAGCATGACACCACCAATATTATTTCCACGCTCAGTACGCTGTCCCACAGAACGGATATACTGTAAGTTGGTCGTAACGCGGAAATCAGAAGCAAGTTTAAATTCTACGTTTGCTCGCGCCGTTGTTTTGTCGAAACGGCTATTGGGTATAATACCACTTGAACTAGAGTTGGAAATGGAGAAAAAGTAGGTGGCGAAGTTTGTGCCGCCGCTCAAATTGAGCGTATGAATATCTGTTTGACCAGTGCGAAAGAAATCGGCACGTGGGTCATATGCTTTGAAGGGTTTTGCTGTGGAAATACCAGCAGCAGCAGTTCTGCCAACTAAGCGACCATTCCCGTCCCACTCATAGCCGCGACCATCCCAGAAGGTAGAGTCAGCGCGAGGTCCGTAGGAAAAACCATTCACACCTGTATTATTGCCAGGATTTGAATACGCTCCACCTGTTCCCTTAACGTATGTGGTTTGCAATTCTGGCAATTTGTTTACTTCGTCAAATGACTTTGTGAAGCTATAGTTGACGTTAAATGTGCCTTCTTTACCTTTTTTCGTTGTGATGATAATCGCGCCTGCACCTGCTTGTAAGCCGTAAAGTGCTACAGCCGCCGCACCTTTCAGAACGTTAATGGAAGCGATATCATCTGGATTAATGTCAATGGCTCGATTCGATTGGTCAACGCTTGCGGTAGCATTTCCTGTTGTTTGGCGCTCAGAATTGTCAATCGGAATACCATCAATAACAAACAATGGCGAGTTGTTTCCTGTAATAGAGGCAGCACCACGAAGACGAATCGCCGTTGAAGCACCGGGAGTTCCGGCGGAAGAGTTGATTTGCGCTCCCGCAATTTGTCCTTGAAGAGCATTTACAACATTCACTTGACGTGATTGCTGAACGGTTTCAGCCTGTACGTCTTGTGTGGAATAGGAAAGTGCTTTTTTCTCCTGCGTAATACCAACGGCAGTAACGACAAGCTCTTCGAGTTTCAGAACGTCTTCTGCCATTTCGATATTCAAGACTTCGCCAGAGATTGCGACTTCTTTTTTCTTCATGCCGACGTACTCAAACATGAGTCTTGTCGCATCGGCAGGAACGGCAATGGAATAACTACCGTCTGGTTTAGAAAAAGCACCAGCAGAACGACTTCCGCCGCGAGTGGTGATTTTTGCGCCAGCTATCGGTTTTTTTGACTCCGCAAAACTTACCTTGCCCGAAACAGTTTTTTGTGCAAGAGCGCTACCAGTTGCCATGAGGCAAAAGATGAGTATTACGATGGCTGCACTTATACCACGAGGCACAGACCACGCAAAACGAGTATTCTTGTAGTTCATACGATGAACTCCTAATAGAATTAAGGGTGAGATATTGTGAGGTTTGAAACGAAGCACGAGGCACAGAAGGTGTACACGTGAATTATTTGCAATAACGCTTTGCAAATACGGTACAGTGCAACTTTTACGGATATTCTTCGTAATCAATCGAAGCCCCCTTCGACATGATATTGAAAAATATTGTGCTTGAATCATAACCCCTTTATTAGTTGACGTTGTTGACAATAATCGGGTTATGTCGTTTTAAGATATAAGACACTCCATTCGTGAACTTAATGGAGGAATTTCAATTGGTTGTTTCGTAACTAAACTATGTTACTGGATATTTAAGACAAATTACGCACTTTTTGGTTTTTTACAAAGAAATCAAATAACGACGCGAATTTTTTAGTTCTTCCAAAGACTGCGCTTGTTATTGACAGTCCGCTTACTATCTGCATCAGGCTGGCATAAATGCTAATAAAACCTATCAATAAACCTATTACTAAAACCGAATGTGAAACGTAGTCCCCTTTTCCAACTCCGACGAAACCGTCATTGTTGCCCCGTGTTTGCGCAAGACTTGACGCGCAAAACTCAGCCCGATGCCCGAGCCATCGGGCTTTGTTGTGAAAAAAGGAACAAAAATCTTATCAAGCGCTTCAGGTAAAATTCCTGTACCTGTGTCTTGAACATCAATTGTCATGCGCCCTGTGGGGCTTTGCCGAGCAAGTAGGATGATCTTTTTCGGCGCAGAAGTCGGTTTTGCGATAAGTGCGTGAATGGCATTTTGCACTAAATTGATAAAAACCTGTTCCAATAGTGCTGCATCGCCGATAATTTCTAGGGTTTGCGGCTCAACTGAGCGCTCAACAACGATGCCTTTTTCAGCGCATTGCGCCCCAAACAGGAGTTCGATTCGCGCAAAAAGTTCATGCAATTTTACCACACCAAAATCCGGTTCCGGAATACGCGAAAGTTTACGGAAATTCTCCACAAATGCTAGTAAACCCTCGCTGCGCCGTGCAATCGTCTCGGTTGCGTGGCGAATGTCGGTGATAAGTTCGGACTGCTCCGCCGCATCATCGGGGAAATCATCTGCCAGAAGCCCGCTTACAGTCTGTGCCAGCGAGGTTATCGGCGCAATAGAGTTCATAATCTCGTGCGTCAGAACACGAATAAGTTTCTGCCACGCCACAATCTCCTGTTCTTCCAGTTCGCTCACAATATTTTGCAGGGAAACCAGCGTCAGTTCCTTGCTGCGCTGCCGAAAATAGGTCTTTCCAAGGGCGAGTTGCAAAATTTCATCGTTAATCACCAATTTCACCAGAATAATATCATGGTCGGCACTCTTTGTGAGCGCCTCGGTTAATGGTTGATACTCTTTTCCAAGATTTTTGAGGGAATAAATATTCGTAATGCCCAGAATATGGCGGGCTGCGGGGTTGATAAAATCAACATTTCCTTCAGCATCGAAGGACAACAGCCCAATGGAAACATGGTGCAGAATGGTTTGCAGCGCTAAATATTGTTCCTCTTTTTCGCGCCGAATACGTTCAAAATCTTGTACAACCGCCGAAAAGGCTTCGGTGAGTTCGGTAAAGGATGCCCCCAAACGTGCGCCATTGCTCATGTTGACGGTATCGCCATATTTCACCGATTCTAAAAAGCGCACCAAATGGCGGTTTGTCTGCTCAACAAAGTGAATGAGCGCCCAGATTTGACCAATCGAAAGCAATGATAGGATAACTATTGTTGCATAGAGTGCTGTCGAAAAACTCAGCCAAATCAGTGTTGTCAGCGTTAAAATGAGCAAAAAAATACGCGCCACAATTTGAATGCGGAAATTTCCCATTAAACGAGGTTTTGTCGGGTATGTAGCTTTGGTGCGGCGCACAGATTGGGAGTCCTTTGTGTTAAGGTTTTGGGGACGTGGAGAAGAAGCCACCCGACGGGCTAGGAAGCCGCCGGATGGCGCGGTTCGTGGGGCATTTGTGCGTGGAAGAAGGAGCGGTCTCTCCGTCGGACGGCTTCTTCGCTGTCCGGCGGATTTTTTACACCGTCCTCCGTACTCTACAACCCATACTTTTCCATACGCCGATAAAGCGCAGCCCGCGTCAAACCTAGTTCATCGGCGGCATGGCTGACATTGCCATTGTGTTTTTGGAGAGCTTTGCGGATGACGGATTTTTCGACTTCATCCAAATTAAGATTTTCGACTACCAAGCCATTTGCTGACGCTGATTGCTGTGTTGGCGTAGTACCGGAAAGCGCAATATCACTGGCTTCGATGACATTTCCATCGGTCATAATCACGACCCGCTCCAATGTGTGCTGAAGTTCGCGGATATTGCCACGCCAAGGGTATTGCTCCAGTTTTTTTAGTGCTGCCGGAGCAAGACGGAGAGAGCCTTTGCGGTACTTTTGGCAATACGATTGCAAAAAATACTCTGCCAAAATCGGAATGTCTTCCTTGCGCTCACGAAGCGGCGGCAAGTGAAATTCCACTGTGTTAATGCGGTATAGAAGGTCTTGGCGGAATTGTTTCTGCTCGACCATTTCATAGAGCGGCATATTGGTTGCGCATATCAAGCGAATATTGATAGGGATTTGTTTTGTCGAACCCAAGCGTGTAATGGTGCGGTTTTGGAGTGCGGCTAACAATTTCGATTGCGCCGGAAGGCTGATGTTTCCTAGCTCATCCAAAAAGAGCGTTCCGCCGGAGGCAATTTCAAAGCGTCCGGCGCGGTCTTCTTTCGCATCGGTAAACGCGCCTTTCATCGTGCCAAAAAGTTCGCTTTCAAAAAGCGTTTCCGGCAGTGCGCCCATATCAACCCCGATGAATGCTTCTTTGGAGCGCAGTGAGCGCCGATGGAGTTCGCGGGCAATCACTTCTTTGCCCGTTCCATTTTCGCCCAAAATGAGGACGTTTGCATCAGTGGCGGCAACTTTGTCCAGCAGTGTATTGATTTGTTGCATTGCCGGCGAAGCGACGATAAAATCATGATTTGGCGCGTTGCTGAGAGCGGTTTTTAAGGCGCGTTCACTGGTTTTAAGTGTTTCGACTTCGCGCCGCGAACCGGAAAGTGCCATTGCCGCGCTGATAGTCGCAACCAGCTTTTCATTTTGCCAAGGTTTCAAGACGAAGTCCGTTGCGCCTTCTTTGATGGCACGAATGGCAGTGTTGACATCGCCATACGCGGTGAGCATGATAACGGCGACGTTTGGGTCAATAGCGTGGATTTTGTCCAACCACTCAAAGCCCTCTGCCCCGCTCGAAACATCTTTGGTGAAATTCATATCCAGCAAAATTACGTCGTAGCGTGTGTTTTTGAGCAAAGCGGGAATTGCTTCGGGATTCGCTTCGGTGTGGATGGTGGCAAAATGCTGTTTAAGCATGAGCCGAAGCGAGGTGAGAACATCGGCGTTATCATCCACTGCGAGAATTGAGCCGATTTTTGTATTTTTCATGGTTATTGAGAATGAAAATTGTCGAGCGAATCAATGTTCGCAAATAGGGCAAAAGAATTACGGCGAAATTTCACACAAATTGCGTTCCAATCGGCTTTTCTGCCACAATATGCAAAAAATCTGTCCGAAAATGAACACTTGTTGTTCGCGCATGAACACTGCACTTTGAATTGTTAGGCTGGAAGGGCGCATAAAATCTTGCTTTTCAAGTTTGGCACACTTCTTTGTGCTATTGTCGAAGTGATTCAAAATTTACCATTCCCAACTCAATATTTCGGCAACGTCATGGATAGAGCAATCAAAAAAAAACGCTGGACACCGCGCAATATCACGCTTTTATCGGCGGCAGTTCTTTTTGTCGGGTTTGTTGTTTATGCGGTTGTTCTCGGCGATACGCGCAGCACCTTGAATGTGGAGCGTGATAAAATCACCATATCGAGTGTAGAAAAAGGAATTTTTCAAGAGTTTATTCCTGTGACAGGCACCGTGCAGCCCATTCGCACCATCTATCTTGATGCCGTTGAGGGCGGTCGCGTGGAAAAAGTCTTCGCCGAAGCAGGCGCAATGCTGAAAGAAGGCGATCCGATTGTTTTACTCAAAAACTCAACAATGGTGCTGGATGCGGTGAATCGAGAGGCGCAAATGCTTGATCAGATGAACAATTTGCAAAATAGCCGCGTAGCAATGGAGCAGACACGACTGACGCTGAAAAACCAACTTATTGATCTCGAAAATCAGGTTGCCAATGCAAAGCGTATTTATGAGCAGAATAAGCAGTTGATTGGGAAGCAGTTAGTCTCGCAAGAAGAGTTTGAACGCGCCCGCGATAACTACGAATTTTTGAATAAGCGTTTTCACATCACCATCGAAACATCGCACAACGATTCCATCGTGCGTTTGGCGCAAGTCAAGCAGCTTGAGCGCTCTACTGAGCGCTTACAATCGAACTTTGGCGTTGTGAAAGACAATTTGGATAATATGCTCATTCGCTCCCCTATTGCCGGGCAGCTTACGTCACTCAACTGCGAAATTGGCGAAGCAAAAACTGGTGGTCAGCGTTTAGGGCAGATTGATGTGGTGGATGCCTTCAAAGTGCGAGTTCCTGTGGATGAATTTTATCTCGCTCGCATCAATGTTGGTCAAATCGGGCAATGCGAAATCAACGGTAAAACCTATCGTCTCATCATTCGTAAAATTTATTCCGAGGTCAGAAACGGGCGTTTTGAAGTGGATATGTATTTCGAGGGTAATGTTCCCGATGGCGTAAAACGTGGACAGTCGCTCCAAATTCGGTTGGAATTGGGCAGCGAAGAACAAGCAATATTGCTTGCTCGAGGCGGCTTTTATCAGAAGACAGGCGGTCAGTGGGTCTATGTGATGGATGCCAATGGCAAGCAAGCAATTAAGCGCACGGTGCGGCTTGGTCGGCAAAATCCAAATACGTTTGAAGTGATTGAAGGCTTGCAACTTGGCGAGAAGGTGATTACTTCCAGTTACGATAACTTTGGCGATGCAGAAAAGTTGGTAGTGAAATAGCGCCAATGACAAAGTTCTGCAAAACTGAGCGCAGCGAAGCCGATACAAGATTGGCTTCGCTGCTTTTTTTTCAATATAAAAGGTTTTCAAAAACCAAGCCTATCGCAATATTTGAATTTTTCGTGCTAGAGTATGATCACGGTCTGCGACAATCAGCAAATATAAGCCTTGTGGGATTTCTTGAATGTTTAATAACAGATTATGAATGCCTTTACTCAAAATGGCGTTTTCTTGAAGCATTTGCTGTCCTAGTGGATTGATCAATGTGATGGAAATTGGATGCTGTTCCTCTAATAATATTTTGCATTGTAGATTATCAATGCTGGGATTTGGGCTAACATTGAGAATTTGTAAGCCTGAAGGTTTAGAAAAATATCGTAGTTGGGTTCCACCTGCTTGATTACCCCAAACGCGAATTGAGCCATCAACAAACTGAGTACGATATTGAAAACCCTTTTGACGTTGAGCATTGAGTACAAGTTTAGTTGCTGAGTCATTGCCAATAACAGCTCTAAATAGTAAGGTCACTTTGGCTGTATCTGAATTTTGACTGACTGGAACATGAAATGAGATTGTCCTAATCCCATTATTAACACTGCCCATTGGTGTTTGCATAATTGGTTCCAACATCGTAGCATTTAATGACAAGGAGAGAAGCAAAGCACTTGAATCTGCTAATGCTCTTTGCTTGGTACCCGTCATGATTATCGGAATTCTGACAGTATCACCAAACCGTGCTTGCAAATTTGGTAAGGTTGCTTGGATATTAATTGATACAGTTGGGAAAACAATTTTTAGAATACCATTGCGTGTTTTGAGTCCATAGGATATATTTCCATAGCCTGATGTTGAATATATTATTGAATCACAATGAAACTTAAATACCGGAATTGTATCAATGATTGGTGCTTTGATTTTCAGGATAGCCCAAGCTCCTCTAGTCGTTCCATACTCCGTTCTTACTGGTGTACTTAACGCGATCAAACTACCCTCTTTGACAACATTGTACACATTTCCTAAAAGGTGCGTTGGAATACTATCTGTAAGAGGGTTTTTAACGTATGGAGCAATGAATTTTACCTCCTCGAAAATTGTAGAATCATAAAGAAAACGTGCAGATGCAGAATAACTTGTCAAAAGCCTTGGTGATTGTGTACCTTCCCATTCTAATGGTATGGCGATGGTCGCTGTCGTCTGGCTTTTGTGAAAAATTATTGTCGTATCTCTTGTATAAAGCAAAAAATGAGGATATACAGATGTATCGCCAGTTGAAACACCGTTTATTATTGAGCCAATCAATTCCGCATTTTTATTATAATTTCCTCGATATGTTCTGTAAGATGCGCTTTGTGCTATTGATAATAGCCCTCTCTGTCTCTGGTAACCTATCTTCCGCCTTTGGTTGAACCCAAAGTAAAGTGATTCAGTAGCGTTCTCGATGAAAAGTGAGCTGTCTGTTTTATTGACAATTGTTTCATAGGAGGTGAAAAAATCTCCATATTTTCCTGCTGGTCCTGAATAACCTAGGGATGTAAAAATACTCCACGGAATTGCTTGAAGAAATTTCAGACTATCAAGATTCCATGAGCAGTAGAGCTGTTCGCCCTTATCTTTATCCCATACATAAACTGCTGTATCGTTTGAGTGTTCATATCGAATTGTGTTATTGTCGATCAGTGTCTGATTATTACTCACTACCCGAGCATACCGTTTATTCTCAATGATTGTATCGCCAACGACCTCTTCAAGTATTCGATATGTCCTTGTCATATTTGAAAAAAATTCGTAGTGATAAATATGATACACCCACCTGTTTCCGATGGTTAGGGATTTCATCGGAGGTTTCGTCGAACCTGATTGAGCATGGAGGTTGGAAAAAATATGCACTGCTAAACATATGGTTATTGCCAAGTATCGGATAACTCGTAATTGGAATCTATGACTCATCATAGGGATTTACCTGAATGGTGTTATATCAAAGGTACTTGTGAAAAAAGACCTTGAATTCAAAACCAAATAATTGTTACTTTTTGTGGTCTATACCCAGAATTGCTGTTTTTGGAGATTGCCGCCCAAAGTGCTTATCAAGCATTTGCTTGTAATACCCTCAACTGCTCTTCCAGCATTCGTATTCGTTCTCGTTCTGCTTCAAGTTCTGCTTTAATGGAATCGCGTTCCGTCTCAATTTTATCGCGCTCAGTCTTTATTTTATCACGCTCTTTTTTGATTTTGTCTCGCTCCGTCTTGATTGCATTGCTCTGATTTGCAAGTTCCAAATAGGTCGTAAAGCGCGAGCCGTCTGTATGATACAGTGCCAATTCCGGTATGCCCTTGCTGGGCGTGCCGGCGCTCCAGAGAACCTCGAATCGAATCCCCAAACGAGGACTTACCCAACCATTTGTTTCGGATTCTATTTCCTGAAGTTCGCCCTCAGAGCGCATAAATACTTGCAGTGAGCCTTTTTCCATATCGTAGAGATAATATTCTTCTACGCCATAGCGGTCGAAAAAGAGGGCTTTTTTTGCCATTTCCGATGGCGTGTTAGCGTCGGATAAAAACTCAAACACCACCTGAAATGGCGTATTTGCTTCTTCCCACTGCTTATAGGATTTTCGCGGTCCGGGTGGACGACCAAAGGCTACCATCACATCGGGCGCAACAGCAATTTTGGGGTTACCTTCGACAGGATACCAAAATAAATCCGCCGCCACAAACACATCGTCGCGGTCTTGGAAAGCAAGCTCTAAGCCCTCTTTGGTGCTGGAAATAAGTTCTAAATGCAGGGTGTTATTTGCCACAGGCTCTCCGTCGGAATCGGGATAGTAGATTTCGGTGCTTCGTGGGAATGTCCTTCTCACGGTGCGTATCGTTGGCTTGGGAATGGCGGTACTCATGGGCTTTTGGGGTTGATATTCTTGAAAAAATTGCGGGCAAATTTGTTGAATATTGTTGCCCAAAAAACGTCAGCTTCTATCTGTTTTCCAGCATTTGCCTGAGTGCAATAGAGTTTTCTTTTCGATGAAAAATAGCGCGAATTGGTATGCTGAAGCCTTTCAGCGCGATGCTGGAAATCATGCCGTCTTTTGCCTTGAGTAACAGGTCGTATTTTCCCTTGCGCAAGCTATACTGCTCCACTGTGGCAGTGTCGGGGTCTATAATCCAGTATTCACGCACTCCGTGAGCGGCATAGTCTTGAAATTTTACTGTTCTATCGTTTTTCGCTGTTGATTTTGATAATACTTCCACTATCCACGTAGGAGCGGGAAATTGCATTTGCGTTTCGGTAAATGTTTTTGCGAGAGATTCGGGAAAGAAGCAGATATCAGGCTCGTAGTCATTGCGCGTCAAGGAAATCATGATTTTTTCAATGCCGACAAAACCTTGTTCCGTTTCTTCGAGGTAGGTGTCAATCAGCTTGTACAATAAACCTGTTGCTGTATTATGGCGCTTCATGACGGGTGAATGAAACACGATTTCCCCATTGATGAACTCCATTTTTTTGTTTTCGTCAATGACGTTGTAGAAGTGAAGCCGTTTTGCGCTCTCATCTTGCAAGGCTTTTTGCAACTCAGAGAGAAAAAGTGCTGCATCCGGCATCTTCAGGGCAGTTTGGAGAAGTTGTGTATTCATGCGGCTTGTAAGGGTGTGTTCAGAGAAATTACCTGCTCGTAAGTTACCATTTTTTTTGCATCATTCCAAGTGTCCGAAAATGAACAGTATGTGTGCGCTCTTGAACATTGATTGTTGCAAGAAAATTCGTAGAAGCCGCATAAATACTAGGTTTGCAAAATTGGCACGGCATTTAGGCATACTTCTTTCAAGAAGCAATCACCAATCGCTTTCTATGATTTTCGTTCACTTTCACCACCGCTTTTTTGTAAAAGGTTTCATCATGAAAAATTTCGTTATAGTACTCGTTTTTGCAGCACTGACGCAATCATGCGCATCGCTTTTTTCGTACACCACCATTGACCCCAATCGCTCATTTATACTCGGCGAAGGCAATCACGGTGCGTATTCGGCGAAAATCACCAATGATAGTTTTGTTGATGTGGAAGTATTCACCATTGGTGCGGAATCAACGGAGACCTCGCTTGGTGTTTTGAAAACAGGCGTTCAGCAAACATTTAATGTTCCTGCCAATACAGCCGTCCGCTTCAAAAATGGGTCGGCGCTGCCGGCAGCAATCAAAATTTCGCTGTTCGGCGACCCAAATATGAGCATGGGCTACAAAGAAAACAAGTAAGTATGCCGTTTTACTCTCGGTTTTTTTACAAAAAATCACTTCACCACTTTTATTCGAGAACAACCATGAAAACTACATTGATAATCGTACTTACCGCACTTGCACTCAGCTCTGCAACTGCATTTGCACAAAAAACAGCAAAAATTCCCGAAGGCTTTTTGGAAACAATGCAAGGTGATTGGAAAGGAAAACTCACCTACACCGATTACCAAAACGATGCCACGCAAGTAACGATGGACGTTTGGCTTAAAAGTAGTATTGAGAAGAGTAAACTTATTAAGCAGTTTTATTATCGAGAACCTGATGGCACAACCAAGCAACAAGCAAAATCTCAGGACACGACGTATATTGCGAAAAATGGTTATGCACTGGTAGAATCAGGATATACACTGCCATTTTCGATTGTGGAAAGCACCACAACACAAACTAAACAATCCAGCAGCACAACTAAAGATGGCGTGAATACTGAGCGGAGTGCTTCGGAAAGTAGCAAACAACGTATTGTCATGGAAACCTCTGATAATGACAACAACAAACCATCCACTATTCGCGTTACGATTGATACTACCCCGCACAGCATGGTTATCAAAAAAGAAGTCAAGTACAACGGCACAAACTCGTTTTTTGTACGGCACACGTTTAACTACACGAAATAACACCATCGTAACAGTCTTGTTCATCCGCCTAAATTATTGAGGAAATCATCATGCTGGCAAATTATTTCAAACTCGCTTTTCGCGCCCTTTGGCGGCGCAAATTCACCACTGGGCTGAATGTGCTTGGTCTCGCGCTTGGCATGACGGCATTTTTATTCTTGATGGAATTTGCCAGCTTCCATGCGGGGTTCGACGGATTTCATTCCAACGCAAACCGCCTTTTTCGTATCGTTGGCACATCGCGCATTGGTGCAATCAATAATGTTTCCCCCGCAATGCTCGCCCTGCGGAATCGCTTTCCCAGCATTGAAGCCGTTCCCACCTTTAATACCAGTGCGGGCGGCATAGTGAGCTATAAACCACAAAACGCTTCCGAAGGCTTACAAACGCTGGCGTTCAAAGAAGAAGACGTTGCGTATGGCAATAACGATATTTTTCGTGCTTTTTCCTTCACCTTCCTTGCGGGAGGTGCCGACCTTGATAAGCCCAATACGATGGTCATAACTGCCTCGGCAGCACAGAAATACTTTGCTTGCAACGGAAATTACCAACGTGCGATTGGAAAACGCCTCCTTGTGGCGAATCAATTCACACCCAATGAATTTACCGTCACAGGCGTAATGGAGGATATTCCCGAAAACTCGCATTTGAAAGGAAATATGCTCTTTTCACTGCAAACTCTTGCTAACCCCGCAAATCTGAACGGAAACGATTGGGCAAGCCTCGATCCTCAGAATACATCAGGCTTTTTGACGGGGTATATTTTGCTCAAAGAAGGCGCAAAAGCCGCAGAGATGGAGGCGCAGATGGCAACATTGAGCAAAAAAATGGGCAATTTGGATGTGACCTACCATTTGCAACCGATTCGATCCATCCATACGGGCGACGGCTTTAATGACCCGCTTCCCAATGCCGCAGCGCTTAAACACGTTGTTATAGCCAGCTCCATCGCTTTTTTTGTTTTAGCGTTGGCTTGGATAAACTATATCAATCTTTCAACGGCATTCGGGCTTTCCAGAGCGCGTGAAATCGGTGTTCGCAAGGCGATTGGCGCATCTCGCAGGCAATTGACGCTTCCGCATTTGATAGAGTGCGCTATTTTGACTGTTGCTGCATTATTACTTGCTCTGACTGCCGTTGAACTTCTTCAAAAACCTCTGAATACCTTGCTTGGCGCGAATTTGACTATCAAATATGCCCTGTCCAATAGTATTGGCGCGTTGGGGACGATTGCTTTGATTCTTGGTTCTGTCTTGTCGGGAAGCTATGTCGCTCTT
>JAAFHM010000296.1 GCA_013298375.1 Ignavibacteria bacterium
GATGACAATGGAAGAGGTAATTTATGACGGGAATGGGCGACTGCTCACCGACGCACTTTCCACGTACAAAATTCCCGATATTTATGCCGCGCCGAAGCGGATAGATGTGCGCTTTCTGGAAAATTCCGAAAATCCGATGGGCATTATGAACTCAAAAGCCGTCGGAGAGCCACCCTTTATGTACGGCATTGGCGCATATTTCGCACTTATGAATGCGCTCAAGGCATTCCGACCTGATAAACGCTTGCTTTTGAAAGCACCGATGTCGCCGGAGCGTGTGCTGACGGAGTTGTATGCTGCTGCGACCGAAAATGCCTAAATGTTTTCGCCCGATATTTTTTGATTCTTCTTCGCATACCAAATGTCTGTACTATCCGTTCTCTCGGCGCTTCCTGACTTTCTTCCTGCCGAATCGTCAGCATTCACACGCTCACTCTGCGAATCGGCGGAACTCGCGGCAAGTATGATTAAGCCGTCTCTCCCGACAACACTGCCGGAAGCCGCACAAATGCTGCTCGCGCTCTATGGAAGTTTTGCGAAAGCCTTGGAAATACGGCAAATTGCCAGCATAGCAGATGAAAAGCGCTTGAAAGCGTGGGGTGTTTGGGAGCAGTACTCTCGTGCGGATTTGCCGATAACGCTGGAACGCGCCTTGCAGCCACTACGCGGCATTGCCACAGCATTTCCGGCGATAGAGACGGATTTGCGCGAAGGAAGAGTTCCGCAGAATATTGTTTTTCGGTCGGCGTGGCACTTTTTTTGTTTTCGCTACGGATATAGAGGACTGTACGAAGGTGATATTGCGGTGTCGCGGTTTCGGGAAATCCCTCAAAAAACCTTTGCCCAAGCACTCTCGCTTTCGCCTTTGCGAAAGTATGACGATGAATTTCCCGATACGCACAAAGCATCGTGGAAATCTCGACTTCTTAGCCCGCAGTGGAGGCGATATGCCGCAGAACAGCACGAAATCGAACTCCTGCGATCGGAGACGATGAAGCGGAGTTTTGCAATACGCCTTGTTATGCTGGAGCAGGCATCAGACCTTGTTCGCAAAGGGCGATTAGAAAATACCGATGCTCTTTGGAATTACTCAATAGATGATTTGTTAAGGCTTTGAATTACAAGACTTTGCCGATGGTTCCTTGAAGAGTAGATAGCCCGCAGAGTTTGTGAAATTTCATCTTTGTCTTTCTATTACATTATCACGGCATCCGCCCTCAAACCCCAATAATCTATGTGGTTCTTCAAACCAACAATCGAAGAAATTAACCAAATGTCGCGTAATACCATGGTCGAACATTTGGGCATCACCATCATTGCCATTGGCGATGATTATCTCGAAGCACGAATGCCTGTGGACAAGCGGACGCATCAGCCTATGGGGTTGCTGCACGGCGGGGCATCAGTTGTGCTGGCGGAAACGCTCGGCAGCTTCGGCGCGTATCTATGCGTCAATCCGCAAGAAAAGGCGTGTGTCGGCTTAGAAATCAATGCGAATCACATCCGCTCGGTGCGCACAGGCTTCGTGATTGGACGCGCCACGCCGAAACATCTTGGCAAAACAACACAAGTTTGGGAAATTATTGTATCAACCGAGGACGGAAAACCCGTGTGTTTGAGCCGTTTGACAGTGCAAGTGCTGGATATTCAAAAAGAGGCGCGTTGATGACGCAAATACGCCACCAATGCCGCACCAAGGGCGAAAGTGAGAACACTCACAACGATAAGAACCTCCCCATATTCATCGCTTATTATCACCGTTGGCAATGGCAATAAGCGCAACTCCCACAGTGTTAATCCCACCAAACCCAGCAATGAAGCGCTTGTGAGCCAATGCGCTGCCCATACCGCAGCGCCCGAATACCGCCTCAGTATTGGCAATGATACCGCAATGCCGAACCACAGAATCCCGCCAATACTGAGGCTCCAAGCTGGAATAATGCGTAACAATGCCGCAAAGCCAAGCGCATACCATTCCGGCAGCGCGTTTGGTGGCGTGGAGAGTGCTTGCGAAAAGTCAGCAGGCAGCCCAAATGCGCCTATTGGCGCAGGCGAAAGACTACACGCCATCACCACACACAGCCAAATCATCCCAATACTCAGTAAACAATACTTCGCCCACTCTTCACGCTTTGGAGCGTAGGCACGGAGCGCGTACCAGCACACAAGCAGCAATGCCGGAAGAAAAAGGATATGCAGCACATACACCCGAATAAGCGTTGGTGCGGCTATTGCTGAAGCACCCTGCAGAGCGCCCGCCAAAGACTTGCCCAGAAGCGGCATAGAATCGAGGGTTGAAAGGACAATACTTAGTGCAGCAAAACTCCGAAGATTCATGGGGAGAATATAGCCCATAATACTTGTTCCGATGCTCACGGCGCAAAGCGTAATGCCCGCAGCCCAGTGAGAGAGCGGTATTTGAGCATAATATCCGCTCAAAAGCGCCACGCCAAGCCAGCACACTAGCACAACAATCACCACATTCGCTGCCGCTCCATGAATGCCGCGCACAAGTCCGCCAAAGTCCGCAGACCGCATAATTCCTTGTTCTATGCTGTAATAAGCAGTATTGGGGCGATATGGTGCATTGCCTTGAGATTGCGTGAGAAGCCGACTGAGTGCGCGAAGCGTGTCGGGTGCATATAATGGCGCTTTTGCAGCCGTATCGTACTCGGCAAAGAGAATATCGCGAGCATTATAGCGGGTTTTGGTGGGTTTATGGCGAAAAGACTGTGTGACTTCCAGCATCACAAGCGGCGTTCCGCTTTCGGTCACGGCTGGGCGCAAGGATGGTTCGTAATGGAGCGTCAAAAGCGCACCCGTAGAGGCTTGTAGCAGAAAGCACAGACAGGCGCTTCGCAAAAGCCATTTGAGGACACTATGCACAGTTGTTTTCATCGGCAAGGGCATGACGTTAAGCATTCGTGGGTTGCCCCAAGATAATCAAATAGCGATTGATGGCATCGAATACTTTTTGGGCAATAAACATCACAAAAGCATCCGATTTTCCCTGCGTCTGCACGGCTTCCAATGCGTCATAATACGCAATCCTGTTCTCGGCATCACCTTGAATAATAGCAAGTGGAAAACCCGAACGCAAAAGGATTAAATTCATCACCAAACGCGCTGTTCTGCCGTTTCCATCAATAAAAGGGTGAATCGTTACAAGCCGTTCATGCAGTTCTGCGGCAAGAATAACGGGATGAAGTTGGCTCTGTTGCTCATTGTACCATTGGAAATATTCATCCATTCGGCTTTGCACATGGTGTGGCTGGGGCGGGATGTGGGGACTGCCTGCAATCAAGACGGGTAATTCACGATAGCGTCCTGAGTGTTCACGGTCTATGCCATGCAGCACGAGCGCGTGTATCTGTTTCAGCACATATTCTGAAAAATCGGTTTTCTGCGCAACAAGTTCTTCGATAAACGTTAGTGCTTCTTTGTGATTAATCGCCTCCAAATGCTCACGAAGACTCTTTCCGCTAATGGTCATACCTTCTTGTATCACTAATTGCGTCTCGCGCAGCGTCAGCGTGTTGCCCTCAATACGACTGCTTTCGTACAGAAATTCTAACTGCAATGCCTCACGAATGCTGATATTATCAAGTCTTTGGCGAATGTCGTCTAATACGGACTTGCGCTGGTCAATTAGCGATAATATTGCGCTGAGTGTTGTCATTGTGCGCACCATTGGCAGAGCGGTGGTGATACGAGTATAGCATAAAAAAACATCGCAAAGCGTGATACTATGCGGCGCGTCAATGGGACTGTTCCAAGCGGTCAAGCCGCTCTTTGATGTGAGCAATTTCGCTTGCATGGAGCGCAAGCGGCTCTGCGACGACTTTTTGCATCATTTGGGAGAGTTCCCAGACCGCATTGGTGGTGCGCAACTGCTCTTGTTTAACGTCCTTCATCTCTTGCTTAACCTCTTTGATTTCTTGCTTGACTCCTTTGATTTCTTGCTTGAGGTCTTTCACCTCGTGAAGCATATCAACAAGCAATTCTATTACTCTATTATCGGTACTCATAGCAGTATTGAAAAAAAAGAAAAAATCGGTGAATGACAGGGGACATATATGCTGTCTGTCAATGTGACTGTTCTATCGGAAAACATAGAGCAACAGTGAACTATGGAACATCAGCGAAACACGTCATTCAATGTTATCCACGAATCGCACGAATGAACACGAATCAAGAGCCTTGATAGTAGAGTTTCATTCGCGAAGATTTGTGTGATTCGTGGAAAAAAAATATTACGAGTTATTTTGCTTGCGGTACTATGCTTCAAACATACCTGAGACCAAAACAAAAAGCAAGGGAAAAGTGTGATAAGTATAAAACTACGAACGCAATAAATATTCTTTGAATTTACGCCTTCCAAACCTGTTCAAAATTCGCGGGCATACCATTCAAAGCATTGCGTGTGTCAATCACGGTGTCACACCATTCCAAAAGTTCGGTATAATTCACCGATTTATGATTAGTTACGATGATAGCTGCATCGTAGGCGGAAACAACGTCTTTACGCCATTCTACGGATGTTTTGCCCGTGTAAGCAGCGTGTTCGCGGGTCGGCGGGATAACGGGTATGTAGGGGTCGTAAAAGTCAACCATCGCTTTTTCGTGTTCCAGCAAATCCATAATGGCAAAGGTTGGGGATTCGCGCATATCATCCACATTCGGCTTGTAGGCAAGTCCCACACAGAGGATACGGCTGCCGTTCATGCACTTTTTCTTGTGATTGAGCGCCTCAATCGTGCGGCGCAAGACAAATTGCGGCATGGCAGTATTGACCTCACCGGCAAGCTCAATAAAGCGCGTGTGCAAGCCAAATTCTCGTGCTTTCCACGTCAGATAAAACGGATCAATCGGAATACAATGCCCGCCCAAGCCCGGACCCGGATAAAACGGCATAAAACCAAAAGGCTTCGTTTTTGCGGCTTCGATAACTTCGTGAACATCAATTCCCATCGCATGAAAGACCAATTTAAGTTCGTTCACAAGTGCAATATTGACCGAGCGGAAAATATTTTCGAGGAGTTTCACGGCTTCGGCAGTTTTGGGATTGGAGACGCGCACGGTCTTGACAATAGCCGCAGAGTAGAGCGCTTCCGCAATATCCAACGCATCTTCGCCGTCCCCGCCAATCACTTTTGGTATCGTTGCTGTGCCGTAATTGGGATTGCCCGGATCTTCGCGCTCAGGGCTGAACGCAAAAAAGATGTCCTTACCGGACGCGAGTCCCGAAGCCTTCTCGCAGATGGGACGAATGAGTTCGTCCGTCGTGCCGGGATAGGTCGTGGATTCCAGAATAATGATTTGACCAGCTTTTAGGTGCGCCGCAATCGCATTCGATGTGCTGATGATATAGCTCATGTCCGGCTCGCGGTGCTTGGTTAGCGGCGTAGGAACGCAAAGAATAACGGCATCCACATCAGCGACAATAGCGAAATCATTGGTGGCGCGAACACGCTCTGAAGCGCTTAATTCCTGCATTTCTGCGGCAGGAAAATGTTTGATATAGCTTGTGCCGGTGCGAAATGCTTCGATTTTTGCCGTGTCAATATCAATCCCCACCACGCGGAAGCCTTGTTTATGGAACGCCGCCAACAGTGGCAAGCCAACATAACCCAAACCAACGATACCAACGGTGTAATCGCGTTCGCTAATGCGCTTAATCAGTGCGTCTTTCATCGGAAATATATGCCTAGGTTGCAAAATAGTGTGTAAGGATGCGGATGCTGTACAATCGCATATAGCTTGCAAATATAGCATTTTTTGTAGCGAAGTATGGTGAGATTTTTTTGAAAGCACGATTTTACGCCCTTTTGCGCAAAATATTTTGCGAATACGGCGCAATCGTGTAGGTTTGCATCATACCAAGCACCATCATATTGTCACCGTTTTTTTTCAGGAACACTCTATGGAAAATATTGCCATCGTCGTGCTTCTGCTTTTCGGCGTAACATTTCTTGCCGTTCTCAGTCAAAAAATCCGCTTCCCATTCCCCATTGCCCTTGTGCTGATTGGCTTGGTGATTAGCCTCATCCCCCATCTTCCTCCAATCGCGCTTGACCCGAATATCGTTTTTCTTGTTTTTCTGCCGCCATTGCTCTATGCGGCAGCGTGGTACACGAGTTGGCATGAATTTAAGGCGAATTTGC
>JAAFHM010000046.1 GCA_013298375.1 Ignavibacteria bacterium
TGATTGATTTTCAAATTGCTGGTGGAGTAGAATTTCTGGTGAGCTGCGGCTCAACGGGTGAAAGTGCCACCATGACAGAGGAAGAAGACCGTTCGGCGATTAGCTTCACGATTGAGCGTGTCAAGCAAAGCGGCAAAGCGGTCAAGGTCGTCGCCGGGACCGGCTCAAACAATACGCGAGAAGCTGCTCGTTACACAAAATTTGCCCAAGAACTCGGTGCAGACGGAGCGCTCGTCGTTACACCCTACTACAACAAACCAACGGCTGCGGGACTCATGGCACACTACGGAGCGGTTTGCGAAGCGGCACCGAACTTTCCAATCATTCTCTACAATGTTCCCGGACGCACCGGATCGAATGTTTCTGCAGAAACGCAACTCGCCATTGCCGAAGCCTACCCAAATATCGTTGCAACAAAAGAAGCATCGGGAAATCTCGACCAGATGATGGAAATTATTGCCAATGCACCCGAAGGCTTTTCGGTGTTGTCGGGCGATGATTCGCTTACTTTACCGCTCATTGCTGCGGGCGGAAAAGGCGTTATTTCGGTCTTTAGCAACTACGCGCCGCGTGGATTTAGCGATTTGGTACGGTTTGCGCTGGCAGGAGATTTTGCCAAAGCGCGTGAATTACAGTATTTCTACTTGGAACTCATGAAACTCAATTTTATCGAATCGAATCCGATGCCCGTGAAAGCAGCGTTGACGATGATGGGAATTATTGAAGAAAATCTTCACCTACCACTTGTTCCAATGAAGCCCGAAAACCGAGAAAAACTGCGTTTGGCACTTGTGAAAGCACAAATTTTAGCGTCATAGTAGCCGTTCTTGGAATTTGAGTTCGGTATGTATTTACTGTGAATTTGTTGTACTCTCATACTGCCCGCCATGCCTACACCCGTGAAAATCACTCGTCCGAAGCCGTATTTACTGACCATTGCATGGTCGGACGGCTTGGAAACGACCATCACCATTCGTACCTTCCGGGATGAGTGTCCGTGCGCTTCGTGCAAAGGCGAAAATATTATGGGAACAACGTACTCCTTTGGAATGCAAATCATCAAGCCGGGAATGTACGACCTAGCAAGCATTCAGGCAGTGGGGAACTATGCCATTCAAGCCGATTGGAAGGATGGGCATAATACTGGTATCTACTCGTGGGATATTTTGCGTGGTATTTCCGAGCAGCACAGTCTTTCTGAAGAAGATTTGATGAGGCTTGCAGAGCAGGCTGCACGGGAGAATGGTTCTTGAAGGCGGCAAAACTAAAGTAGTGGCACGAAATTTTGAGCCGCCGCTTTGATTTTATGCGGTGATTATCGTATGTTTACCAGCAATTCTCGGTCAGCGTAAGCTGTTGATAATTCATCGTCTCGAAAATAGCAAGTGGAAATATTGCTCCAATCATCATTGCAGTTTATGGGCAACATGAGCATTTTCCATGTTTACAATGTAATTATCACCGCTTTGAAAGCGCTGCGAATGAGGTCAAATCCGATAAAATTGTGAGAAAAACACAATTTACATAGCCTGATAAGTCGCTGGTAAAAAGACGCGACAGCACTGCATGAGCGAAAAAACACGCCTCGTCAATATGCTTCATGCCTTTAAGCGCAAGACCGTTCAGACTCCTCTGGCAGAAGAAATTCTTCGGCAGCAGAAAGCGTTGGTGGAAAAACATATCAAGGAACTTGATGCTGCCTTGAAGAAGGAAATTCGCTCCGACCCGACCTTCAAGGAAAAAGTACGCCTTGCCGAAACGGTTTCTGGCGTTGGACCCCTGATATCAGCAGGAATGCTGCTCCTTTCCAAGGGCTTTACCGAACACCTTGACCACAAGCGTCTTGCTTCCTATCTCGGCATTTGCCCCCACGAGCATACCAGTGGAACATCGGTGCGCCGCAAACCCCGTTCCCGACGATCGGGACCTGGTTTGATGCGGGGGTGGCTCCATAACGCCGTGATGTGTCTTATCAGTCACGAAGAGCGATATATCACGTACTTTCGGGAGCGTAAGGCAAAAAAGCAACTCGGAATCGTCATTATGAACAACATCGCCAACAAACTGCTCAAAGTCTTGTGCGCTGTCATCAATTCCGGCAAGCCTTATCAACAAAATCATGTTTCTCTCAAGCCCGGCAACAAGCCTGCTCTGGCGATCTCTTGAAAAAAACTTGACTTTACCATAGAAATCGGACGGAAAAACCTGACCAGTTGCTCTCACGCATACCTTGTCTCAACTTCAACCCCCAACATTAACCATATTCACAAAATCTATGGAAACAACCACTTTGCCTGCAATGGAATACCGCCGACTCGGTTCGTCGGGTGTTCAAGTCAGTGTTCTCTCGCTTGGTTCATGGCTCACTTTTGGTAGTCAAATCAGCGATGATGTTGCCGAAGACCTCATGCGAACAAGCTATGAGGCGGGCATCAATTTTTTTGATAACGCGGAGGCATACGCGCATGGGCGCTCGGAGCTTGTAATGGGCAAATTGTTGACAAAATTCAACTGGGACAGAAGTACCTACTTGGTTTCCAGTAAAGTGTATTGGGGCGGCGACAAGCCGAATCAGTTGGGGCTATCGCGCAAACACGTGATGGAAGCCTGTCATGCGGCGCTCAGGCGTTTGCAGGTCGAATATTTAGATTTCTATTTTTGCCACCGCCCCGATAAAAACACTCCGATTGAAGAGACCGTTTGGGCGATGAATACGCTCGTTCAACAAGGCAAAGTGCTGTATTGGGGAACGTCGGAATGGAGCGCCCAGCAAATCACCGAGGCATATTCGGTAGCGCGGCAGTATAATCTCATACCGCCAACAATGGAACAACCGCAGTACAACATATTTCACCGAAACCGTGTCGAGCAGGAATACAAACGCCTTTACAGCACCATTGGCTTGGGAACAACGATTTGGTCACCATTGGCTTCGGGTGTGCTTTCGGGCAAGTATTCATCGGGTGTTCAGGAGAATGACCGTCTGGCACGAAAAGGCTTGGAGTGGCTGAAAAACAGTGTGATGACGGAAGAAAATATCCAAAAGACAATGCTGTTGAAACCGATTGCCGAAGCGCTTGGCGCAACGCTCCCGCAACTTGCCATTGCGTGGTGTATCACAAATCCTCACGTCAGCACGGTGATTTTGGGCGCATCGAAAGTCCAGCAGTTGCGGGAAAATATTGCATCGCTGGCGATTGTTCCGAAATTAACCCCAGAGATTCTAGTGCGCATTGAAACGATTGTGCAGAATAAGCCCGCAGAACCGGAGTATTGAGAGAGCATCTGAAAATTAGATAGCCGCCTGAATTTTTTTGGACGAGCGTATCTAGAATTTGTGTGATTGGAAAAATCATCAAGGTTTTGCGCAGGGTTAAAATCCATTTCCACAAAATTTCGGATACGCTCGAAAAAATCAGACCACTACAATATCGTCGATGTTTTGCTCTTGGATTCTAGCGTCTCGTTGGGCATTACACGTGAGAATCTTTATTATCTCTTTGCCGACAAACCGCCTCCTTTTGCGATCCGCTAGGCATTTCCCGCGAGATGAAGCCTCTTCTGCCAAGCAAGTCTGTTTCTGTAAGTACACAAAGAGGATGTCATGGCTAATTTAATGCCACTAGACGCAGATCGGTGTCCATGAAGAGGTATGTACTTTCCCACTCCCTTCTCAATATGAATACTGGCATACGTCGGTATGGCGGCTTGATATTTCCTGTCTTCAATACCAAGCGTTTCCAATGGAAATCATTTTAGAATCAACTTTGCTCTCTTTTAGCAAATCGAAAAAGCGTATATTAGTGGCTTGTGTGTTTTTGTACCGATAAATCAAGTTCTCATCCGTTTCACTTATCGTCTGAAGACGTTATCATGGAAAAACCCGTTATTCTCTCTGCCGCACGCACGGCAATCGCAGCCTTTCAAGGCGCACTTTCTCCCCTCAGTTCACCAAATTTGGGCGCAACCGCTATCAAAGCCGCCATTGCAAAAGCAGGACTCACCCCTGAAGCTATCGCTGACTATAACAGCGAGGTCATCATGGGACAAGTGCTGGCAGCAGGTGTCGGGCAAGCTCCCGCCCGCCAAGCAGCTATTTATGCGGGTATTCCGAAATCGGTTCCTGCTATTACAATGAATAAAATGTGCGGAAGCGGCTTAAAAGCAGTCATGCTGGGCGCTCAGGCAATTTTGACGGGCGATGCAGATATGGTAATTGCTGGTGGTCAAGAATCTATGACTAATGCACCCTATTTGCTTCCAAAGGCGCGTGGTGGCTATCGGATGGGCAATGGCGAAATTATCGATTCCATGATGTACGACGGTCTCACCGATGCCTACGACAAAGGTTCGATGGGTGTTTACGGCGATATGTGCGCAAAAGAGTACGGTTTCACACGCGAGGCGCAAGACGAATTTGCTATCAATAGCTATAAACGCGCTCAAGAAGCGCAAAAAAATGGCTGGTTCACCCAAGAGATTGCTCCTGTGGAAATCGCTGATAAAAAAGGAACAATAGTGTTTTCCGCCGATGAAGGACCCGGACGCGCTCAATTCGACAAAATCCCCACGCTGAAAGCGGCATTCTCCAAAGACGGCACGGTCACTGCCGCCAATGCAAGTTCGATTAACGACGGTGCAGCCGCACTCGTACTAGCATCTTCGGCAAAGGCTGCCGCGCTTGGCGCAAAGCCGATTGCACGTATTCTGTCTCAGGCTTCCCACGCACAAGAGCCTCAATGGTTCACCACCGCGCCTGTGGGAGCAATCAAAAAAGCACTCGCCAAAGCAGGGCTGCAAGCAAGCGATATTGACCTTTTCGAGGTGAATGAAGCATTTGCCGTTGTGCCGATGGCTGTCGAAAAAGACCTCGCCGTACCACGTGAGAAAATCAATATTCACGGCGGCGCGATTGCACTCGGACATCCGATTGGTGCTTCCGGTGCGCGTATTTTGACGACGCTTATCTACGCTCTTCAGCGCACGGGCAAGCGCACAGGACTTGCGACGCTTTGCATCGGCGGCGGCGAAGCAAGTGCGGTTATTATCGAAATGCTCTAAAATCTGAATCATCTGTGTTGAAGCCGCGTTCACCACAACATTGCAACCACCTTCAACACCTCACCAAACCTCATTTCATCTATGGAACGAGAAAAACTTAATACGCACCAAAAAGCACTCCGTGTCAATCTCGACCCACGCTGGTACGGGACATTTGCAGAAATTGGTGCCGGACAAGAAGTTGTGCGCTGGTTTTTCCGCGTCGGTGCTGCTGCGGGAACGATTTCTAAAAGTATTTCCGCCTACGACATGACCGTCAGCGATGCGATTTACGGCGAATGTGAGCGCTACGTCTCGCGCCCACGCTTGGAAAGTATGCTTGAATACGAACACCGCTTAAATCTTGAGCGTTTGAGCGAAAGTCGCGGCGACGACACCGCATTTTTCGCCTTTGCCGACACCGTTTCTGCGCTCAATTTCCAAGGCACAAACGAGTGTCACGGCTGGATGGGCGTGCGCTACCAAGCCCGTCCCCGCGATGAAGACAGCCAAATTATCATGCACGTCCGAATGCTCGACCGCGAGAATGCGTTGCAACAAGAAGCACTCGGCATCGTGGGCGTGAACCTGCTCTATGGCGCATTCTACCTGCATCAAGACCCCGAAGAACTTTTGGAATCGCTTTTGGACGGCTTGAATACTGACCGCGTAGAAGTAGATATGATTGAGTTTTCGGGCATTGAATTCCGCAACGTGGACAATCGCTTAATGAGCCTGAAACTTGTCCAACTCGGACTCAGCGAAGCAGCGATGTTTGCCGCCAATGGCGAAGTGTTGCAGCCGTCGGAAGTCCTGTACAAGCGCCCCGTGCTGGTGGAACGCGGCAGTTTCCGTCCGGTATGTTTTGTCAATATTGATATGCTCGAAGCTGCCTCGGAAAAGTTCGCTCAAGAGCCGGAAGTGCAAGGCAAACAAATCATTCGCTTGATGGAATTGACGATGCACAAACTTACCACCGACGACGATGGCGACGTTGACCCGCGCGATTTCCTTGCCCGCGCCGATGTGCTGGCAGCGTCAGGAATGACCGTTTTGATTTCCGAATATTTTGAATACGAAGGGCTTGTAAACTACCTTTCGCGCTGCACGAAGGAAAAAATTGCGATTACGATGGGTGCGGGAAGTCTGATGGAAATTCTGGACACGAAGTATTATCAAAGCCTTGATGGTGGTATTTTGGAATCGTTCGGAAGGCTCTTCAAAACGGATGTTAAGCTCTACATCTATCCTTTGCGCGACCTCAAAACGCACGAAATGATTATGGTCGAAAATCTACCCGTCGCGCCCGAACTACGCTATCTCTACGAGCATTTAGTCCATAACAACTACCTTGTCCAGTTGGATAATTACAACGAACAATACCTGCATATTTTCTCACGCGATATTTTGAAAAAAATTAAGAATCAAGACTCTTCGTGGGAGGAAATGGTTCCGCCAGAGGTTGCAAAGGTCATTAAACAGCGTGGATTTTTTGGCTACAAGCGCAATGTTATGCGGGTTTGATGGTTGTCGTTCTTTTAAGCAGCACACTTTCTTCATACTTCAACTTTTTTCTATGGCACGAGTTCTTATCACTGGTGGTGCAGGTTTTCTGGGTTCGCATCTTTGCGAACGATTTTTAAACGAAGGTTTTGATGTTATCTGCATGGATAATTTCATTACCGGAAATCCTGATAATATCGCACACTTGATTGGCAATCCCCATTTTCAGTTCGTCAAGCACGACGTAACGGAGTACATCTATGTTGCCGGAGAACTAGACCACATCTTGCATTTCGCCTCACCCGCCTCCCCGATTGATTATATGAAAGTGCCGATACAAACGCTCAAGGTTGGTTCGCTCGGAACACACAAAGCCCTGGGATTGGCAAAGGCAAAAAAGGCGCGATTTCTTATTGCTTCGACAAGCGAAGTCTATGGTGACCCGCTTGTACATCCGCAGGAAGAGTCATATTGGGGGAATGTCAACCCGATTGGTGTGCGAGGTGTCTATGACGAAGCAAAGCGCTTTGCAGAGGCAATGACGATGGCATACCATCGCTATCATGGTGTGGAAACGCGGCTTTTGCGCATTTTCAACACCTACGGACCTCGCATGAGAATCAATGACGGGCGAGCCATTCCCGCCTTTATGTCCCAGGCGCTTCGTGGCGAGCCTTTAACGGTCTTTGGTGATGGCTCTCAGACGCGCTCGGTGTGCTATGTGGATGACCTTGTCGAAGGCATTTATCGCTTGCTTTTGTCGGATGAGACCGACCCCGTGAATATCGGTAACCCCGATGAAATCACGATGTTGGACTTGGCAAAAGAAATTCTGGAAATCACGGGAAGCAAAAGTGAAATTGTTTTCAAGCCACTGCCCGAAGACGACCCCAAAATTCGCCAGCCCAATATTGACCGTGCAAAGCGTATTCTTGGCTGGGAGCCGCGTGTGAGTAGGCGCGAAGGGCTTTTGAAAACAATGGAATATTTCCGCAAAGAGATTCTTGGTTGATAATTGCCATGATTTTACAACAAAAAGGTCGTTGAAAACTCACGTTTCAACGGCTTTTTTGTTGTGATGCGAAACCTGCTTTGACAACGAAAATTTACCGTTCCTACCTCTGCCCCATTATCATGAACACTTCATCATTACAAGAACCCTACATTATCACTCACGTCGTTGCCCAAAAGAAAAATCCCTCGCGGTGTTCGGTGTTTATCAATGGGGAATTTGCTTTTGGTTGCACACTCGACACAACGCTGCGCTTTGGCTTGACCAAAGGAAAACAGCTTGCCAAACACGATATAGAGCGGCTTCAAGAGCAGGAAGATATTATTGCTCTCAAGCAAACCGCCCTTCGCTATGCCACGTACAAATCCCGCACTGCCGCAGAGGTTCGGCGAAAAATGCTTGAAAAAGATTTCGCCCCCGAAGAAGCCGACTACGCTGTGCAGTTTCTGGAAGAGTTTGGTTACGTCAATGACCGCAAATATGCGGCGGCGTTCATTCAAGAAATCATGCAGCGCAAACCTGCCGGCGAAAGCCGCTTGCGACAAGAACTGCTCAAACGCGGCATTTCCAAGCATGATATTGATGACGCATTCGCCGAAGCGTTTCCCCCGGAAACCGCACGTGATAATGCTTTCAAGAGTGCGCTCGCGGCAGCAGAGAAAAAATTACGTTCCTTGGAACGCAAAGAACCTCAAAAGCGCAAACAAGCGCTTATCGGCTATTTACAACGCCAAGGGTTTGCATGGGAAGTCATTAAAAGTGTCCTTGCAGAGGTTTTGCAGGATGGCAACGATGCCGATATGGAAGAATAGTTTTTGTTGGATAATTAGCCCAAATCCCGCACCATTACAATGCTCGGTATAAAATTCGCCGTACTTCCAGCGCCAACGTTGTCAGAATCAGGGTTGCATTCACATTTCGCCGAAGCCGCTCTATGGCTTGTTCGATAGCACGAGCGGCGGCATCTAAATTCCCACTCACGCCAAAACGTCCCACAAAGCGCTTCAAATCTTCGATTTGGTCAATATTGATAATCGTGTCCTCGCGCTCTGAGACCGAAAGCGCGTAAGCATCACGTATCCACGTCAGAAGAAGAATCAGCATCCGCTCCAATTTCGTGCGGTCGCGGTCGGCACTGCCTTTACCAACGAGTGCTTCGAGTTCGTAGGTGAATTTCTGCACAAAGCGCGGTGTTAGCATCAGCCGCAGTAAATTCACAATCTCTATCCGTAGTTGGCGTAAATCCTCGCCTAAAAGCTCGGTTGCTTTAGAATAACTCCCGTCGGCAAGTCTGGCGGCAAGCCTTGCTTCCTCAAGCGGAATGTGGTGCTGTGCCACAAGCGCATTGGCAATATCTTCGTCGAACAGCGCATCACAGCGTATTTGCTGGCAGCGCGAGAGAATGGTGGAAAGCAGTTGTTCGCGGCGTGAAGTGGTGAGAATGATGGTTACTTGCGAAGACGGCTCTTCCAATGTTTTCAAAAAAGCATTGGCGGCTTCTTGGTTCATCGCATCGGCTTCCGAGATAATAACGAAGCGCCGTCCGCGTTGCGAAGAACTCATCGAAATTTGCTTTTTGACCTCGCGGATAGATGCAATGCGGATTTGTGCAGCATTGGGAATGGCAATATTGTGATAAGGATTGGCGGCTTTTATCTTGAGTTGCTCTTGAATCAGATGGATTTGGTCATCGGAAAGTTTGAGAATCGGTGAGGTTCCCATTCCGCCGTCTTTATCGCTGGAAGCGGCTTTGGCGGCTGGCAGCGAGAAAATAAATTGAATATTGGGGTGCTGTATGTGTGCGGCTTGGTGACAGCTTTTGCACGTGCCGCAGGCTTCGATGATGCCTTCGGCATTATTGCGCGGCTGCTCACAATTCATCACCTTCGCAAACTCTAGTGCTAATGCGTCTTTACCGATGCCCTCAGCGCCCCAAAAGCAGTACGCATGAGCAATGCGCTTCTCGGCAATCGCTCTGGTGAGAATATTTTTAACACGATGTTGACCGATGATATTGTGCCAAGCCATAAGGACGAAGGAAAATGAAGAAAGTACGCACTCAAAATACGGGTTCTGGGCGTAAAAATTCAGTAAAAAGTGCCATGCTTCCCGTATATTTGTGTTCACAAAAACCAATTCACTCTTTATCAACCTCTCTTCTTCAAGCCTTTATGATTCACTCCATTGACCAACTCGACCTTGCCGGAAAACGTGTTCTGGTACGTGTAGATTTCAATGTGCCGCAAGATGACACGGGTGCTATCACCGACGATATTCGCATACGCGAGTCGCTCCCAACGATTCAAAAAATTGTTTCTTCCGGCGGTAGAGCAATTTTGATGTCGCATTTGGGTCGTCCGAAGGGCAAAGTGAACGCAAAATATTCCTTAAAGCCAGCAGCAGAGCGCCTTGCAGAACTTCTCGGCAAACCCGTGAAAATGGCTCCCGACTGCATTGGCGATGAGGTTGGTAAAATGGTTGCGCTCATGGAAGATGGCGATGTCGTATTGCTTGAGAACGTCCGATTTTATGCTCAAGAGGAAGAAAATGAAGACGATTTTTCCCGCAAACTTGCCGCTTTGGGCGACGTGTATGTGAACGATGCTTTTGGCTCTGCACACCGCGCACACGCTAGCACGCATGGCGTGACGAAATACATCACCAAGCGGGCTGCCGGCTATTTGATGCAAAAAGAACTCAAGTATTTGGGCGATGCCGTAGCACAGCCCGTGCGCCCTTTCACCGCGATTTTGGGCGGCTCAAAAATTTCCGGTAAAATTGATGTCATTACCAACTTGCTTGATAAATGCGATACAATCTTGGTTGGCGGCGGTATGATCTTTACGTTTTTCAAAGCAATGGGCAAAGAAATCGGTGACTCGCTTGTAGAAGAAGATAAAATCGAATTGGCAAAAGAAATCATTGCCAACGCTAAAGCAAAAAATATCAATTTCATGCTTCCCACCGATGCTATCGTTGCCGATGCCTTCAGCAATGATGCGGCTCGGAAGACGGTGAGCATTGACGGCATTGAAAAAGGCTGGCGCGGTTTGGATATTGGTGCGGAGTCCATTGCTGCTTTTTCTAAGGCTATTACCACCTCGAAAACCGTTGTCTGGAATGGCCCGATGGGCGTGTTTGAAATGAGCAATTTCGCTGCCGGAACCAAAGCCGTCGCCGATGCACTTGCCGAAGCAACCAAACACGGCGCGGTGACGATTGTCGGCGGTGGTGATTCTGCGGCAGCGATTGAGCAATTTGGCTTAGTCAAGGCTGTGAGTCACGTTTCAACGGGTGGCGGCGCTTCGTTGGAGTTTTTGGAAGGGAAAGAATTGCCGGGCGTGGCGGCGTTGGATAGTTAAGCCAAGCAATGATTCTGCCTCTTCTCCGTCTTGAGAGATAACGCAGAACAATTTTCCTTTCGACCATTTTCCTTGTTGCTTCATGGCAAACTATTCTTTTCGCAGCAATTATAGCGGAGGCTTTAGCGGTGGAGGCGGTTTTTCGCTCTTTACGCCTGTCATCAAAATGCTACTCATTACCAATGTTGCCGTTTTTGTGGCGCAATACCTCTTTTTGGGCTTTTTGACCATAGGCGGAATGTCGGTACAGCGTCTTGTGATGACGTATTTTGCCTTGCAGCCCGTTGAAACAGGCTTCTTTTACCCTTGGCAGCTTATTTCGTACCAATTCATGCACGGCGGTTTGTGGCATTTGTTTTTCAATATGCTGGCGTTGTGGATGTTTGGTTCAGAATTAGAATCTATCTGGGGTTCACGGCGTTTTCTCATATTTTATCTGCTTGCAGGTATTGGTGCCGGATTAGCGCAAATCGGCGTGAGTTCGCTGTTTCCGGGTTATGGTGGTCCGACGGTTGGCGCATCGGGCGCTATTCAAGGCGTGATGATTGCGTTTGGCTTTATGTTTCCCGACCGCCCTATCCTCATGTTTCCGATATTTTTCCCCATTCCGGCAAAGATTTTTGTCCTGATTTGGATTGGTATTGACCTCATTTCGGGCTTAATGGGCAGCGATGGCGTGGCGCATTTTGCTCACTTAGGCGGCGCATTAACAGGTTATTTACTACTCCGCTACGGCGATCAAGTAGGAATTTTCGGCTTTTTTGACAAAATACGTGATTTGCTCAGTGGCGGTGGCGGGCGCAAGGTTTTTAGCAACAAGCGTAAAATCTATGACATTCGTGAAATCAACGGCTATGGACAAAAACAAGAATCTGGTGTTTCGTCATGGTTTCGCGCAAAAACAAGTTCCGACGGCAATCGTACCATTACGCAAGAAGAAATAGACAGCATTTTGGATAAAATCGCCAAAACAGGATATGGAAGTCTTTCGGAAGAGGAAAAGCGTATACTCATGGAAGCGAGTAAGAAATTATGAACGTACTCTAAAGTCAATGTCATTAAGTTAAGAAAATTGGAGTGCAAATGAAATTTGCGTACGTGAGGAGCGAACTGCGTCCGCACTCCTGTTTGGACGATAATTTCTTCCTTAGTTTAATGACATTGATATTGAACCTCAGTCTATACCAAATGCCACAAAAAATCCGTGAATTGAAAGCACAACTCGCTCAAGCAGGATTTGAGCATCGAAACGGCAAAGGCAGCCACACTGTTTGGTCGCATCCTCTTTTAAGTCAACCGATTGTTCTTGCTGGAAAAGACGGCAGCGATGCAAAATTCTACCAAGAAAAACTTGTCCGTTCAGCAATTTCTATCGCGAAAGGAAAATACTAATGCCGCATTATTCTATGATTATTCAATGGTCAGACGAAGACAATGCTTTTGTAGTCTCTCTGCCAGAGTTTGCTTTTTGCAAGACACATGGCGACTCTTACGAAGAGGCTGTGCAAAATGCTCAGGAAATGATAGCGGCACTGGTTGAATTTTACCAGATTCAGAATAAGTCTTTGCCTGAGCCACAAGCATTTTCAATGCCCAGCCTCGTCTGAAATCTCATTTCTAACAAACTCAAATAATCATTCCTTCACCGAATTTTTTCACTATGTCCACAACCTTCGATTTGCCCGTCATGAACGGCAAAAATGGCACACACGAACAGCCCTACGCCACTGCCCCTTTCCGCCGCAGAAAATCTCGCGCTGTGATGGTCGGTGGTGTTCAAATCGGCGGTAATGCGCCGATTAGCGTTCAGACCATGACCAAAACCAAAACCTCCGATGTCAAAGCCACACTCGACCAAATCCACCGTTGCCATGAAGCAGGGGTAGATATTGTGCGGGTTACGATTAACGACAAACACGCTGCCGAGGCTATTGCTGACATCGTAAAAGGTTCGCCTGTGCCGCTTGTGGCAGATATTCACTTCAATCACGTTTTTGCGATTAAAGCGCTTGAAGCGGGTGTTGCCAAAGTGCGTATCAATCCGGGCAATATCGGCTCGAAAGAGCGTATTCACGAGGTTCTGTCGAAAGCAAAAGAACGCCAAGTACCGATTCGTATTGGCGTAAATTCGGGTTCGCTTGAAGAAGATATTTTGGAAAAACATGGTTATCCTACGCCCGAAGCACTGTTTGAAAGTGCTATGCGCCATGCGGGAATCGCGGCGGATTTTGGATTTGATGATGTAATTATCTCGGTAAAATCTACCGACGTGCGGCTTATGATTGAAGCGTATCGTATGCTTGCCGAGCGCACCGATTTCCCATTGCACTTAGGCGTTACCGAAGCCGGAACGACTCGCGTTGGTACGATTAAATCCGCCGTTGGCATCGGAACACTTCTCGCAGAAGGAATCGGCGATACGATCCGCGTGTCGCTTACTGACGAGCCGGAAAAAGAGGTGGAGGTTGGAAAAGAAATCCTGCGTTCGCTTGGTATGGCGCAGCGTAGCGTGGAAATCATCGCTTGCCCCACGTGCGGGCGCTTGGAAGTAGATTTATTCAGCATCACCAATCAACTCGAAGAAGCCGTTAAAGGCATCAAAAAACCCGTTAAAGTAGCACTGTTGGGCTGCGTGGTCAATGGTCCCGGCGAAGCCAGCGAAGCAGACATCGGTATTGCGGCTGGCAAGGGCGTAGCAATCCTCTACCGCAAAGGTGTGGTTGTTCGCAAAATCAAAGAAGAGGAAATCGTCTCGGCATTGTTGGAGGAAATTCAGAATTTCGTGCCGAGTGAAGAAGCTGCCCATGCTTGATATAAAGGGTAATTCACAAGAAATGAAAAGGAACTCATAAAGCATTCACTGAAAATTCATTGTTGTTTGCGTAACTTTGTGGGCTATTCAAATTACTCTATTTTTTATCATCGTAAGGATTCCACAGTATGATGCGTTCACTCGTTATCACAGCGCTTTTCACCGCAAGTATTAGTCTCAACGGCTTTGCACAAGCCAAAATGGATGCAAGCAAGCCTGCTCCTGCTTCTCCTGCAAAAGCTACCCCGACTCCGGCTGCTGCTCCCGCTAAAGCTGCCGTAGAAGCCAAGCAAGAGGCAAAAGACATTAAAAAAGAAGCAAAAGAAACTGCAAAAGACATCAAAAAAGACGCGAAAGCTGAAGCAAAAGAAGTAAAAGCAGAAGCAAAAACTGCGGCAAAAGAAGTCAAAAGCGACGCAAAAGCAGCTGTTGCTTCGATGGATGATGCTAGTGTTACCAAAGCGGTAAAAGAAAAACTTGCTTCATTGCCTTCGTTGAAAGACAAAAACATTGATGTTATGGTCAGTGGTGGCACCGCGACGCTGAAAGGCAAAGTTGACAAGCCGGGTTTGAAGGGCGTTGCAACAAACGCAGCGAAGAAAATTCCGGGCGTAAAAAAAGTGGATAATCAAATCGAAGTTGAGAAAAAGAAATAATTCTCGTAATTTTCGGTTGAGTCAAAAGTCTGATGGGGATTTGTGCCTTATCAGACTTTTCTTTTTTTCTCATCCCTTTCCATAAGGACTACAATGAAACCCCGTTATATCATCGGAGGCGCAATAGCACTGGTGTTTGTGGTTATCGCGGCATTGTCGCTGGATAACAGCAAAATCGAATATACCAATCTCGGCTACGCACAATCAAGCGGCAAGCGCGTACAGGTCAAAGGTGCATGGGTCAAAGACAAAGGCTGCACCTACAACAGCACCGAAAATACGTTCACGTTTGTTATGCGCGACGACGCAAATACAGAGGTAAAAGTCATTCATAATGGTCCTCGCCCCAATAATTTCGAGCTTGCAGAAAGTATCGTGGTTAAAGGTCGCGTGGAAAATGGCGTGATGATGGCAGACCATATTTTGACGAAATGTCCCTCGAAATACGAAGGCAATGGGCAACAAGTTAAGCAGTCCGGCACCTAATCGGCACGTAAAAATGGATGGTTGATGATATCGGAAAATAGATGTGCAGCGCTTCAGCAAGCTAAATTGGTTTAATTCCAAAAACTTGGCATGGTAATTGAGCAAATATTTGAGCAGGGTTGGTACTATATTTTTTTGCTTATACCATTACAACGACATTTGGAGCGCGTTTTTTCATGGATTTACCATCATTACCGTCAACAACACAAAGCAGTAGCGATAGCTACTCCGACTCGCAATCAAGCGGCTTTCAAGGCATTTCGTCCCCTACAACCGAGCGCCGAAGCGACAAACAAAAAACACTGAAATTCCGTGTTTCCGGCAGCCAGCGCGTTGTTTGTTTTCCGCAACTCCGTTTTGGTACAACGGGTTCACACAAAGACTAACGCTGAATTGTCAGGCAGAGTGTCAGCATTCTCTGACACTCTGCCTGACATTCTGACAATAAGAACCACAAAAAAGCCTGAAGATGAGGTCAAACCTCTTCTTCGGGCTTTTGTATTTTGAGACAGTTGGGGCAAAATGAGACAATAAAAGTGCATCATTTGTCTCTCGTCTCTACGCTTCATTTGTTTCCAGTGCATGGCGCTTCAAATCGTCAAGCGAGACATAGCGCAAGGTCTCTTTATGTGTACTTTCCAAAATCACTTTCGGCGCACACCCGGCATCCAGAGCCTCTTTCCACCGCGAAGCACACAAACACCAACGGTCGCCGGGCTTGAGTCCGGGGAAATTATACTGCGGCATCGGTGTAGAAAGGTCATTACCACGAGAACGGCTAAAAGCGAGGAAATCAAGCGTCAGAGCCACACACACCGTGTGCGAACCGACATCATCCGCACCCGTGTCGCAACAGCCTGTGCGGTAAAAGCCCGTCAAGGGTGCAAGAGAACAGGGTAGAAGTTTTGTGCCAAGGACATTTTGGGCGTGAAGTCCGATACGAACAGTCATAAAGCCTTTTTGAAACAAACGAGGTGATGAGGTTGTTTTCGGTTTCTCCCAGAGACGACCAAAGACCAATTTTCGTGCGTGGGCGCAAAAAAAACGGCTTCAAAAGGAATGCCTTTAAAAGCCGTTTCTATCTATGACGGAGAGATTGTGGTGTCGTTTAGTTTACACTCGCAATAGCGTCAAGTTTTGCCGTGATGTGCGATTTCGGCACTGCGCCGATGATTTGGTCAACAAC
>JAAFHM010000344.1 GCA_013298375.1 Ignavibacteria bacterium
GGGACGCATCACGGACTGAACCGTTACGACGGATACACCTGCAAAAGCTATTTCGCCAACCCCAACAGCCCGTCAGCACTTGCGAGCGACGATATTGCCGATTTAGCATTGGACAAGCAAGGAAACATCTGGGTTGCCACGCATAATGACGGCGTTGCGCGGCTGAATCCGCGCACCGAGCAGTTCCGCACCTTTCGTCATAACCCCTCTGACCCGCACAGCATCAGCAGCAACGAGACCAACGGGCTGTGCCTTGATTCTTCTGGTACGCTGTGGGTCAGTACCTACAATGCTGGTCTCAACCGCTTCGATACGGCTTCGCAGTCGTTTCGGCGTGTTACGGCGTTGTTTCGCGGGGTATTGTGTCCCCAAGGCGTTTGCGGCTTAACGGGAATGTGTGCCAGTGCGGATGGGCGCTTGTGGTTTGGCGCGGATGGTGGCGGTGTCTATCGTGCTTCCTCGCAGATACAGACGGTGAGGTCGAATACGTCTCGTGGTGCGGTTGTGGAGATACTTCCCCTTGAAACCTTTGCCCACAGCACTCATTCGGTTATGAATATGAAAGCAAATTTTATCACGGCACTTGCGCCGGAGAAGCGTGGAAGCGGCTTGTGGGCGGCAAGTTGGGGCGGAGGTTTGGCAAAAATCGACCCCGTGCGAGGCATTACCTCAGTTATCCGCATGATTGCTGGAGTTGCGGCATTGCCCAATAACACCATTCGTGATGTTTTATGCGAAAGCGATAGTGTGCTGTGGGTTGGCACGTGGGGAAGCGGTTTGGCGCGGTACGATATGCGGCAAATTTCCGCGAGTACTGCCCGTCAACGCAGCCCCGAAGCCGCATGGGAACTCTTTCAGAACGAACCAACCAACAACGAAAGTTTGGGTGGAAATTTTATTACGATGCTTTTTCGCGATAGTCAAGGGCGGCTTTGGATAGGCACGGAGAATGCGGGTGTGAGCCTCTTGAACCCCCACAAGCCGCAATTTACCGTTATTCGTGCCAATCCTGCGGCGGTAGCTTCGGGTAGAGGCGGTTTGCGGGACAATATGATAACGGCACTTGCGCCAAATGTGCTAAAAAGCCAGCATTCATCGGTTGCTGCCGATACATTGGGGCGCGGCGTGTGGATCGGCACGATGAATGGCGGGCTGCATCATCTGAACACGCAAAGCGGCATGATAACAGGCTTCTCGATGAATCTTGCCACGAAAAGTGGCGTTTCTCACCGATTTATTCAAGCACTGCACGAAGACCGCTTTGGGCGCTTGTGGATTGGGAATGATAGCGGTGGGGTGAGTGTGCTGGAAGTGGCTTCCAAAGCGCATCGCAACTATCCTACGCGCCATTGGCGTATCGGCACGAGTAACCCTTTGCAATTCCACGACACACCCGGTTTGGTGGCGGCGTTTGCCGTACAGCCTTCTTCAAACCCGCTTCAAGACTCGCTTTGGATCGCTCTGACAGGCTCGGGGCTTATTCAAACGCCGCTTTCTGCCAATGTTCACGAAGAATTTCGGCATCCTGCAAATCTCTATTCACCACTTGAACGCCCGAACAACACACACTTCGGCTCGACACGGATTCTGACGATGCTTCCCGACGGCGCGGATGGATTCTGGCTTGCCACCGATACGGCAGGACTTGACCACTTCCACGTTCCCACGCGGGTTGTACGGCATTTTCGGCATAACAATTCGGATTCCGCAAGCCTGAGCAATGACGGCGTAAATTGCCTCCACCAAGCACGAAATGGAACGTTGTGGGTGGGAACGCAACTGGGATTGAATGCTTTTCTGCCCGCCACGCAAAGATTTATGCGCTTTACCATGCGCGACGGACTGCCGGACAATGCCATTGCAAGTATTCAAGAAGATGCTTCTGGAAGGCTTTGGATTGGTACAAACAAGGGGTTGTGTTGTTTGCGCTTCGTGGAGACAAAGACTGTGGGAATGCGGCTTGCAGAGATGCTGCATTACGACGAGCGCGACGGCATTGCCGACAATGAGCATACAGGAGCGGCGTTCACTGCCGCCGATGGCACGATGTTTTTTGGCACGACGGGTGGACTGACGATATTTCATCCCGACAGCATTCGCCCGTCCGTTCTTGCGCCGAGTGTTGTTTTGACGGGCTTTCGGAAGTTTAATCGCCCGACCCGCTTGGATACAGCAATGCCGTATTTGACTATGCTTCCGCTCGCCTACACCGACAATGTTTTTTCGATAGAATTTGCCGCACTCGGCTTCACAACAGCCGCCAAGCAGCGTTATGCTTACAAATTGGATGGATTCGATGAGGCGTGGATAGATGCCGGAACAAGTCGTGAAGCCACGTACACGAATTTGCGCGGCGGCAACTATCGTTTCCGTGTTCGGGCTGCTAATGCTGACGGTCTTTGGAGCAGTTCGGAAGCGGTCTTGGCGATTGCCGTAACGCCGCCATTTTGGGAAACGACGTGGTTTCTGGGGTTTGTGGCGATTCTGGTTCTGGCATCAGCTTCGGCGCTGACCTACACTCTTTCGCGTCGGCGTTTGACAGAGCAGGTGCGTGAATTAGAGCGTCAGCGCAGCATTGACCAAGCCAAAGAGCGAGAACGCAAGCGCCTTTCCGCCGATTTACATGACGAAATCGGTTCGGGTTTAACGCAAATTTCGATGCTCAGTGATGTGATGAAACGTCAACTGCCGAAAGATACGCCCGTGCGCGGGCATATCGAAACCATTTCCGTCACCGCGCAAGACGTAGTACGCTCGGTGGGCAATATCGTTTGGGCGCTTAATCCTGAAAACGACACGCTGGGGAACTTTCTGGCTTACACGCGAGAATACGCCGGAGGCTATTTTGCTGGAACAGGAATCACGGTGCGAAGCGCCTTCCCGAACCTTTTGGCAGACGAAATCGCTGAATGCCGCGTAACGGCGACCTTCCGCCGGAATATGTTTTTGGTGGTGAAAGAGGCATTGGCGAATATCGCTAAACACGCGGCGGAATCTCGTGTTGTTGCCTTTGAGGTGGAATTTGATGCCGAATCGAAAACGCTTCAAGTGCGTATTGCGGACGATGGGGCAGGCATGGCGAATTTGGAAGGGCGAGAGTTCGGGAATGGCTTAAAAACGATGCGTCGGCGCGTGGAGGAGATGGGCGGAGAGTTTTGGATAACGAGCGCCGAAGGGCAGGGAACGGCGGTGCGGTGCCGTGTTGGGGTGTGATTGGGGTGTATGAAATATGAAGGCTATCGGTGCGGTTTCTTGACCGTCCGGCGGGTGCCGTGCAAGCGCCCTACCCGCCGGACGGCAGCTTTTATGCACTCCTCAGCCGCCCGACGGGAAGAGTTTTTCGACTTGCCCTCGTATAGCATTCACCGCCATTCCTCGTACTGCTCCAAGAGCGCTTTGCGGGAATTAACCTGTAATTTTTTGTAAATCTTGTGGATATGCGTGCGTATCGTTTCAACGCTCAAAAAGAGTTCGTTGGCAATTTCTTGGTACTGAAGCCCTTGTGCTAATTTTTCTGCCACATCCCGTTCTCTTGGTGTGAGGTCGTCGGAGAGCCGTTTGCGTTTGCCCATCTCTCGGAATGCCTGTAAGACCTGCCGAGCTATCGGGCTTGACATCGCCGAACCGCCTTTATACACGTCTTCGATGCTTTCAATGATTTTTTCGGGTGGCGTATTTTTGAGTAAATAGCCATTTGCTCCTGCTTCTACGGCATGAAAGATATTGTCGTAATCCTCGAAAACGGTCATCATAATACACTCCGCCGCAAATCCCCGCTCTCTGAGGTGCCGAATACACTCAATTCCCGACATTCCCGGAAGACCAATATCCATCAGCACGACGTGGACATCACACGCCGGAAGCGCCGCCAGTGCTGCTTCGGCGTTGGGGAATGTGGCTTGGCAGGAGAGAGTATCGGTGCTGTTGATAATTGCGCTCATCGCACTGCGTATCGCGTCTTTGTCCTCGACAATCGCAACATTGATTTTGCCGATAGGCGGCATTGCGTCTTGCATACGGTGGTCTCTGAGTTGTAGTGATAGCTGGCGCTTGGGGTTGGCGCAAGCACTCATAATTGTTTTGCTCGCAAAATAGTGCTTTTTCCGAAATCGCCATGGTGTAAAAACGTGTGAGTCGCCTCCGATGCAAGCAAATACCTAGTCGCCCTATCTCTATACCCCTTCTCATCAGGGTTTCAGGCTAGAAACCCTGTCTCAGCAAAAAATCAACATTTTTCATCTTGTATAATTCCCCAAAAAGTGTAGTAGCATCGGGCTTTGAGGGACATCCGAAAAGTTTATCGCCGGAAGTACCGATAAAACCTTGTGTTCAGGGAGAGTACTGTTCTACCGTTTCGTCTTCAATAATACCATCACACACATCTCATATTTTTCGTGGGAGCGCGAAAGCGTAGTTTGCATCCGTGTTTTGGGACGGGAAATCTCTTCGCAAACGGGTATAAATTGGGTAAAAAATGAGTAGTAAATGAGAAAGGTCTAAACCCCGCATAAACACTATCTTGTGCAGCTATTCGTGTCGCAGCTTTCGCAGTGGTGGCGAAGAAAGCAAGCGCCGTGAGACGACGCACATTCAATATTTGCCAACCCAAGAGCTGGTGCGCTCTTCACGCCCATTGCTTTATGAAAAAATCCCAACATCCTCCCAAACCTTCTCTTCATCTGCTGTTGCGGCAATCCGGATTTGTGCGCGTTCTGCATCAACGCTATCCGACGTTGACGCGGCAAGAGTTGCTTATTTGTGTGCTGCTCCGCGACGGCTTGAGTTCGGGCGAAATGGCTTCAAAACTGCATTGTTCTATACGCACGGTGGAGAATCATCGGTACAAAATCCGTAAAAAGATTGGTTTGAGGACATCGGAAGATTTGTCCTTGATGATGGTACTTATGCCGAGTCGTGAGGAGAAAAGGTAATGGTGCGGGTGGGCGGGAGAGTTCAATCGCTTCTTTGAACAATAATTTCTTTTTTCAACGAACCCAAACACCGCAAGGAATGACGCTATGACAACGCTTTCGCTTCATCGCAGCCCGAAAACAACCGCTAGTGCGGTATCAATCTCCGTGAGGGTTGCGGCATCCACGCGCCCGCGCATCTGCACGAAGCGCCGGTCAAAATCTACGGGGCGAGTTTGGAGGCAATCCGCGATAGAGAGCTTTGTTAAGCCATTTTCGGTACTTGGTGCCAGTTCTACATTTGTTGTGATGAGGCGTTTTTTCTCGCTCCATGCCGTAATCGGAACTACTTGCACCACAGGTACACGGCGATTGTACACATCATTGGTGACGACAATACACGGGCGAATTTTCCCTGTTTCTGAGCCAAGTATTGGGTCGAGATTAATATCGGCTATCATTCCGCGAAAAGGTGTTGGAACGCTTCTGTTCACTGAGGATCTCCATTTCTAGTAGCGTACACGCCGAGGCGGTCAACACTTGAAGTTCAATATCCTC
>JAAFHM010000478.1 GCA_013298375.1 Ignavibacteria bacterium
GCCGCCGATGGTGATTGCGGGCGGCACTCCGGCTTTTTCAGTTCACAGCGCCCATTGGGAGCGGTTTCGCAGCCCGGGAACGTGTGTGCTGTGGGATTGGGGTTACGCTGAAATTTTGCCAGAACAGGAGTACGAATACGCAGCACTTGTTCTGACGCGCATCATCTCAAAACCGCTTCAGGGCTTAATTTCGGTAGATATGGGACACAAAGCCGTGGCTGCGGAAAATCCGATTGAGAAACGCATTCGCTTTTTGAATCTCGAAAACTATGAGCTTTTGAGCCAAAGCGAAGAACACAGTGTTATTCGCATCAGCAATGATGAGCTTTGGAAGCGATTGCAGGTTGGCGACGCACTCTATGGCGTACCCTATCATATCTGCCCAACGGTGAATTTGTATGACCAAGCATATTGGGTGAAGGAATCGCCCGAAGGAAGCACTGTTACAGGCGTGAGGGAAGTTTTGGCGCGGAGAAGGAAGATTACGGTGTAGGCGCGAGAAACAATAATAACGAGATATTTGGAGCAGGTGGTGTACAAATTATTCTTTCATATTTTTCCCGGGACAAAACTCTATGACCAGAGTGCGACGCTTTTTGTTATGCTTGTTCGCCGTGCTTCCTTGTTGTTGGACAGTACTTTCCGCACAACAGACCACGCCGCAACGGTTTCTTCGCTTTTTGGGGCAACGCTCCGGGACGACAGGGACACTCACGACAACGGTAGAACCGTTTCGCGCAGGTGTACCAACGACCGCAAGTTTAGGCTTTGTGATTACCGACCGCGAAGGGCGGATCTTGCGCGATGACAGCACGATTGTTATGCTCAGTTTGCCTAGTCAAACTAACTATTTCGGCGATAGAGAAACATATTTTTCCCTTTCGGATAGCTGTACTCGGAATGAAGGATTTAGTTTTTGTTATCCGTATGGTGTTAGTTGCAAACAGTCGCCAATTCCCGCCCGTGCATCCGCAGGAATTATTGAATACACAGGGCTGCGGCTATCTGGCAAAGCCAGAAAAAATGCGATACTTCTTTGTTCGAGTGCAACGATTGAGCAAACAACGCTTACAGTCTCGTTAATCGGCGGTAAGGCAAAATGGTTCAGGTTTGAGACATTGAAGAATGGGAAATTGGCTGTACCGGGCAAATCAATCTATGACATTTTTGCAGCGAATACACGCGAATTAGAAGGCACAGAACCGCTCATCGAAGTTGGTAAGCCAATTATCATAAGCTCTGACACAACGGACTATCAATATATTACCGTTCGCGCCGTAGATTCATGGAATAACACTGCAACATTTTCAACGACCGTAACAATCAATGCCATAGGCTCTTCGACTAGCCAATTACGCAATTTTTTCTTCGGCGGACAAGAGGTGACAGACCCAATGACAGGGATTGCTGTATTCAAAAATCTACGAATGTTAGGGATAACTTCGAGCAATGTATCTTTGATTTTTACAACGGAAGAAATATATGTCCCGCCGTACCTTGATGCACCAAGAAACGTCAGTTCATTCATTGGAGGCGCACAATCTACGAAAGACGCTGCTTCTCTCACGTGTTCTCTTTCCTTGCCTGTTAGTTATGGCATTACGTTTGTGCCTGGTCCGGCGGTAGCAGTTGAGCCACGCCTTATTTATGATATTTACGATACATGGTCACCTGGTCAGTTTCGTGTCAATCGTATGCCTTCTCGCTTTACTATCGGCAAGTCCAATGCTGACGACCCGCGTACATGGTTTTATCTCAATGCTGTTGACCAATTTGGCAACGCTGTTGATAACGGACCGAATACCTACAACGGCGGCACGGCGACCATCCGCTTCGCTTCCCCTGAAGAAGGATTGCCGCGTAGCAACACCGATAACTTTCAATTTTCTGCCAGCAACGACCCCTTTGTTCGAGCCAATAGCCAGCGTTTCACTGCCACAGGCACAAGTGCTGTTGCGGTCAATGGGGTGTACACGTTCAATAACTTCATGCCAACGGGCTTTGCAAGCAGAAGCACAACAGATACCGTTGTTTTAACATTTGAAGACCCCGCACTCAAGGGCTTTCGAGTAACACCGCTTTCGTCGGTCGTTCCTTGGGCATCATTCTTTGCCCGCCCCATGCCGCCCATCACTACCGCCACAACTATTTTTCTCCAGCCAACCAGCATTACTGCTGCGTTGCCAAATGATGCCGCACAACTGTCCATTACGCCCAATCCTGCATCGGATATTGTCCGCATTGGCTGTACATTGCCGGAGAGCGCACCGGTACTGGTGCAGGTGGACGATATGCTTGGGCGCACGGTGCTTCGGCAGGAGGAGCTATCCGCCGCGCATGGTATTTTTGCTACGGCATTGGATGTAAGCCGTTTTTCACAGGGCGCTTATACACTGCACGTTCGCAGTGGTCGCGGGCGCTGGACTGCGAGATTGTTGGTTGTGCGCTAATGTGAAATTTCATTATCTTGGGCTGTTCATCAATTCCGCCCATCTGCTTTTCTGCTATGAACACACAAGAAACACTCTTACAGCCTGATTTGACCGACTCGCGCACGGCGTTTGGGGAATCTGTTTCGTCGCAGCGCTTTCGCATTGTGCATCTGACCGAATACACCTATCAAGGAACCGTGAACGTTTGCCAGAATGAGGCGTTACTTACGCCGCGCTCCTATTCTACGCCACTTTTAGAGCAGCGCTGCATCACCAGTTCCCTACAAATTCTGCCTCGTCCCGACGACGAGCGCACTCACATTGATTTTTTTGGCAATGAAGTTCTCTATTTTGCACTCCAAAAGCCGCATGAGACCTTGACCGTGACGGCATCAAGCGTCATTGAGCGCTTGTCTTATGCCCCTGCAAACGATGATTTTTTGTCCTCTAGCGAAGCGTGGGAGCGGGTTGCCGAAATGATGCAATTCCCGCTTATTGGACTTGTCGTAGATACGAACACGTCTGCAATGGTGCTGGATGCGGCGCAATACGTTTTTCCATCAGCATTTGCGGGTATTTCAAGCGAGTTACGCGATTATGCTTTGCCATCCTTTGCGCCGGGGCGACCGCTTTTGGAGGCGGTGCGTGATTTTGTGCGGCGTATTCATGCTGATTTTAAGTATGTTCCCGGCTTTACGACCATCAGCACACCGATTGCGACGGTGCTGCGCGAGCGCAAAGGCGTGTGCCAAGATTTTGCCCATCTAGCGCTTGGATGCTTGCGTTCGCTAGGATTAGCGGCGCGGTATGTGAGCGGTTATATCGAAACAATTCCCCCCGAAGGCAAAGAGCGTCTTGTTGGTGCGGATGCCTCACACGCTTGGATAGCAGTCTTTGAACCGTCGCTGGGCTGGGTTGAGTTCGACCCGACAAATAATCATCTTGTCCGTAACCAGCATTTGACCGTTGGCTGGGGGCGCGATTATGCCGACGTTGCGCCGCTCAAAGGCGTGATGTTAAGCGCAGCAACGGCTGAACTTGAGGTTTCGGTTGATGTGGCGCGGTTTTTAGCGTAGGCGATATTTCTGATTGAAATGTAGCGACATCTGTTCTCTTTTTTCATTTTCACTTCACACTATGGCACAATTACCAACCATAAAATTTAGCGATTTACCCTATCAGCGCCCTGATTTGACAGCACTTCAAAAGCATTTCGCCGTGATTTGGGCAAAACTTGACGCTGCCGCCTCCGCAGACGAGGTTTTACGTGCTGTTGATGAATGGAACGTGCTTCGCACGAACTACACGACAATGGAAAACCTCACCGAAACACACTTCACGCAAAACGTCAAAGACGAGGCGGTCAGAGCCGAAAAGCAGTTTTATACCGACAACAGCCCGACGGTGACAGAATGGAACGAAGAGGTCACAAAGCGGCTTCTGCGCTCACCATTCCGCAGTGCCATTGAACAAAAATACGGCGGGCTTTTTCTCCGTCGATTGGAAGATGCCACAAAAACATT
>JAAFHM010000467.1 GCA_013298375.1 Ignavibacteria bacterium
AAATCAAATGCTTGTGCAAGTTATTGACCATAAAGGGAAGATTCTTCATAAAACGGTTGTGAAGCGTTAGAAGCAGGTAAAAAGTTCAGTTTAGGAATGTACTGGTAATTCCACAATAAACATTGCGCCTTTGCCAATCTCCGACTCGCACCACACCGTGCCATTCATCGCTTCGACCATTTTCTTGACGATGCTCAAGCCCAGACCAGTACTGTGTTCGCCGCCAGTGGGCTGGGCGGTCAGTCGGGCAAATTTGCCAAAAAGTTTCGTCATGTCGTCGGCAGAAATACCTTGCCCCTCGTCCTGAATCTCTATGCGAAGAAGATGATTGCTGGGTTTCGCACGGACAATAATATTTTTTCCTTTCGGCGAAAATTTAATGGCATTGGAAATGAGATTTTCCAACACTTGTTGGAGTGCATTGCGGTCTGCCAGAAATACCGTATCGCCAGCAAACTGCTCTACAAGCAGGGTGAGGTCTTTTTCGACGGCGCGGTAGTTGTAGGCATCGGCGATAAGCTCCACGATGCTTGCTTCAACTCTTTCTATCACCATTTCTACTTTACCCGCTTCGATTTTGTTAATATCCAGCAAATTTCCGATAATATTGAGCATATACTCGGCGGCACGGGTAATACCGTGAGTCCAATCGTGCAGCTTTTCGGCGGGAACCTCCAAATATCGGTCATCAATAAGTTGTGCAGTAAGCAAAATATTCGTGAGAGGATTTTTCAAGTCGTGGGCGGCGATGCCCAAAAACTCATTTTTCTCGGCATTACGTTCCGTCAATTCGCCGTTGATTTCGCCCAGACGCTCGTTTGCTCGTTGTAACGTTTCATTGGTTTGTGAAATTTCCAGCGATTGCACTTGCAAAAGCTCTTGTTGCTGGCGTATTGCCTCATTTTGCTGTCGAAGCAATCGCTCAGAACTCCGTTTGATGCGATACCCATTCATCACCAAGCCCAGCACAAGCACCAATACAAGTGTTGCAATCGTAAAGGTCGTGCGGAGCGAAGCAGCATTCAATCGCTCCACCGTGCGCTGATGCTCCAGTTCTTGCAATTCGCGGTCTTTTCGTGCAAGGTCGTAGCGCCCCTGCAATTCGGCAATGCGCTGCGAGTTCTGCCGTGCGCTCAGGGAGTCTTTCAAGACCACATAGAGGCGAAATGCTGCAAAACTCTTTGATTCCTTGCCCATTGCGGCATAGGCATTGGAAATATGCTGCATTGCATCACGCTCTTCGACAAGCGCACCAATAGACGTGGCAAGGGAAAAAGCACGGTCAGCATAGAGCAGAGCCTGAGGATAGTTTTTCTGTTGAAAAAAGCCTGAAGCAAGGCTGTTATGCACGACTGCCAGCCCGCGTCTATCGCCGAGTTGCTCATACATCGGAATAACCTTGACGTGATATTGCCGTGCTTTTTCGATGTCTCCGGCGCGTTCCGAAGCGCTGCCAAGCCCGCCATTTGCTAAGGCAATACCTTGAATATCGCCAATGCTTTCAAATTGCTTCAGTGCTTGGTGATACCATTGCAGGGCAGAATCGGTGCGGTTCATTTGCTCATAGAGCATTCCGAAATTGAGGGCAGAGTGCGCGATGGCGTACTTATCGGCAAGTTCTGTTCGTAGTTGGAGGGCTTTCCATTGATATTCGAGAGCCTTTGAAAATGCTCCTTTGAGCGCGTAGGCAAAGCCAAATGTGATATACACTCGTGCGGTGATGCGTTGTAGTTCGCGCCGCTCCGTCAGGGATTCGCCATTGTGTTGAGCGTTGTTTTTATCACCTTTTGGGCTGTACTTGTCGCACAAAGACTGGGCTTGCAGACAATTTTCCATTGTCCCTTCGTAATCGCCACGACTTTGATAGATGGCTGCAATATTGAGCAGCACATCGGCAAGTCGTAGCGTATCGCGTATTTGTTCGCAGATAATACGGGCGCGGGTTTGATTGGCAAGCGCAGAGTCATATTGGTCTTGATTCCGCAGAACAACGCCAATGGTCGAATATGCTCGCGCCTGCTCGCGCAAATTACCATCCTTTAGCGCCCAAAGCAAGCTGGAATGCGCCTCGCGGAGTGCGTCGGCGGGGGAACTTGTTGCTATTTGAAACGCATGGCGATTGAGTGCGGCAAGGGAAGAAAGAGAGTCGGGCGAGGCAGAAGCGCCAAATACGACCGAAACCGCGCCAATACCGACGAAAAGAAATATACTTGCACTCATACGGAGGCAAATACGGTGAAAAGAGCGGATAAGAGAATAATTCATAATAAACCAAGGGAAGGATAAATGGAAATGATTCGTAAATTTGCCAAAATCCTTTCCGGCTAAACATACACAATTTTACCCACGAGAACAACGATGAAAACGTTTGAACAATGGGATATTGACGAGGTAGAGCGTACCTTTGGCATTCGTCGCAGCGATACGCTTTCTGCACTTAATCACTGGCTGGCAGCCAACCAAGAAATTACCGAACAAGAGCGCGCAAACATCAAACATCTTCAAACAAATCTCGTCCACAAAATAGATATTTGGAACGAAGATGAATTGAAGTTCAAATTTATTGCGCCCTTTGTCAGTATCGTCGGTTACGACACCGACCGTTTTAATGCCTTCACACAGCGCACCTTGAGCGCGACCGTGAATGGTGTTCCCTTGAGTGGGCGCGTAGATTTTGTTGTCGCAACGGGAAAGTCAAAGCCTATTCAACCATTCTTTTTTCTGCACGAATACAAGCGCACACGTGGACGAGAGAACGACCCTTTGGCACAATTACTCGTGGAAATGCTCGCAGCACGAGAACTCAATGACAACAAACACGCGCTCTACGGGTGTTATGTGCAAGGAAGAAACTGGTTTTTTGTTGTACTAGACGGGCAGGAGTATGCCGAAAGTCTTGCCTACGATGCCACGAAAGATGAGGTGTTTGGGATGCTGCGGTTGCTCAAAGAAGCAAAGGCGATCATTGAAAACTTATTAGACCAGCAGTAACGATCTATGCTAGACAACGTGCGGTAAGCGATGCGTTTGTTTCCACACAGGAGATGTTTTTCAAATACCGACAATTCTGCACCAGACAAAAGCATATATTGAGGAAATTCTTGCTGCATGGCACTAGTGCTTATGTGCAGAAAGCGGCTTGAAACCTTTGTCCTTGCCGCTTTCCAACTGAAATCATTGAGAACCAAACTTTTGACCCATAAAACTCTAAGAAAACGACGAAATCCTTATTGAACTATCAAACGGCTCGTCGTCAAAACACGCCCTTTGGCTTCAATCCGTAGCATATATGAGCCTTCCGGCATATCCTCCGGGATTTGGATTGCTACAGAGCCATTCGCCGATACACCGTGCGCAGACGTACCACTCACCAGTGCCACCGTTTTGCCGAGAACGTCCAGAATGCGGATGCTCACAGACTCCGTCGGCGCATTGGGGAGGCGTATATGCACCATTTGCCCTTTCGTGCTTGGGTTGGGATAGATTTGTGCCGGAAGTGGTGCGGAAAAACTGCTACCAACCGACGTTATCACCGCAGAACTCGGCGACAAAAACAATCCTTGATTTGTTCCCGCAAACACCACATCGTTGCTCACGCCTAAAGCCCGAATTTCTTGATACTGCGCAGCTTCCAGCCATTGTTGATTGGTCAGTCGAAAAATTGCCCCTCGCGTAGTGGCAGTAAACATTAAACTGTCATTGCCCTCCGAAGCAGTGCTGACCTTGCTTAGAGGGATGTTGTTGAGTTGTTGCCACGCCGCCGTCGCTCCCGCTTCGCTTTGAAACGTTGCCGAAAAGCCCAAAGACGGGTATTCTACGCCCACACACACTTTTCCACCGATAACGCCGATGCCCTGTATGCCGAAGACATTCTGCACAGCCGTCAAGCCCGTATTCCATGACTGCCACGTTGTGCCGCCATCGGTAGAGCGCAAAACACCCTTGCGGCTTGTTGCGACAAATATCGCAGAGCCAAGTGCCGCCGCGCCGATAACTCTGCCGACTTGTGTTTCTGTTTGTTGCCACGTTCCGCC